>JAOZRM010000164.1 GCA_029940175.1 Candidatus Sabulitectum sp.
AACCAAGATGACCGGCATTTACGCCCAGAACCGGCAGATTGCTTCCCAGAAGCATATCCATTACTTTCAGAATCGTTCCATCCCCACCAATGGCAATGGCTGCGTCAGTGCCCTCCGGTTGTGATAAAACACTTATTCCGGCTTTTTCGAAAAGACTACCAAACTCTTCTGCCACAGGTTCAGGAATAAATACTTTCTTAACAGCTTTCACAATGGATCCTGACATATTCTTCAATTGAATCACTTACACCAGTCTGATCCAGCTTAAGGTCGGCAATTATCTCTCTAGTGCTGCCGTGAGCCACAAACTCATCTGGAATACCAAGGTTGAGAACACGCCACTCTGGTAGCAGCGATGCTATATACTGACCGAACCCTCCTCTGAGGGTACCTTCCTCAAGAGTTACCACTGACCTGCCCACAGCAAGATCACGTATCATTTCAACAGGTGCTGGTTTCAACCACACAGGGTCAAAAACCATTACATCAATGCCTTTGCTCTTAAGTATCTCCGCTGCTCCGACAGCTGTTGCAACCATGGATCCAACTGCGATCAAAAGTATCCGGCTGCCTTCACGGACCACCTGACCGGTTCCCCTTGGGAAAGCCTCCGGTGAATCAAATCGCAATTCCGGTTCCAGCCCTCTTGGATAACGTATACCTGTTGGCCCGGAAAGATCTCCGAGAACTGTAGAGATCATCCTCTTTAAAACTGTACAATCTCTGGGAGCAGCAAGACTTAAGCCGGGTATTGCAAGAAACATGGAAATATCGTAGATCCCGTGATGAGTAGGACCATCTGCTCCCACAACTCCAGCCCTGTCCATGGCAAAAAGAACCGGTGCATTCTGTAAAGCAGCATCATGAATAACCTGGTCGTACGCCCTCTGCATAAAGCTGCTGTAAATGGCAACCACCGGCTTCATGCCACCGAAAGCAAGCCCGCATGCAAAAGTAACAGCATGCTGCTCTGCTATACCAACATCAAAAAATCTCGAAGGATACTTCTCGGCAAAAGCAGAAAGACCGGTACCATCCGGCATTGCTGCAGTGACAGCCACTACTGTTGGATCCCTTTCAGCTGCAACAAGAAGAGCTTCAGAAAAAGAGCCGGTAAATTTGTTCCCCGGTGTTTTAACCGCTGCACCGCTGATACCGTGATGAGACACCGGTTGGGATTCCGCAGGACTGTAACCCTTACCTTTTTTGGTTATCACATGAACTAGAACCGGACCCGGTATCTTTTTTACCCGATCAAGAACCCCTGTGAGTGCCGCAAGGTCATGGCCTGGAATGGGCCCAAAATAATTCACACCAAATTCCTCAAAAATACTGGCAGGAGTTACAATGGTTTTCTTTATTGCAGAAGACACCTCGTGAGCTGCGATCCTCATCCTGTCCCCCAGAGAGGGAACCTTGCCCAGAGCCTTCCATACCCCGTCCTTGAACTTGTTGTATGTGGGATCCGAGAGAAGTTTATTGAGGTGCTTTGAAAGAGCCCCCACGTTCTTCGATATAGACATCTCATTATCATTAAGTATTATGGTTATGTCTGTCTGCAGGGCTCCTGCATTGTTCAGCCCTTCAAGAGCAAGGCCAGCGGTCATGGAGCCATCGCCTATCACTGCAACAACTTTTTCGTCTCCACCTGCAAGGTCCCTTGCACCTGCAAACCCGAGAGCAGCACTAATAGAAGTGCTTGAATGACCGGTTCCGAAAACATCAAATCTGCTCTCATCTCTTCTGGGAAAACCACTAAGTCCGCCTGACTGCCTGATGGTATGAAAAAGCTCACGTCGACCAGTGAGCAGTTTCCACGGGTAGGTCTGATGCCCCACATCCCATACTATTCTGTCTGTTGCAGGATCATAAATTGTGAGAAGAGCAATTGTCAGTTCAACAACTCCCAGACTTGAAGCCAGGTGACCTCCGGTATTGCAGATTACTCCGATAATTCTTTCCCGTATCTCTGCTGCCAGACTAACCCGCTGCTCAAGCGACAGTTCTGCTATCTGCCCTGGATCATTAATTCTGTCAAGCAAATTTGACACTACTTCCTTCTTTCCGGAAGGTATTCCACCAGTTCTCTTACAACAGACCAGTCACCTGTAAGAGAATCCAGACGATCAGATATGGAAGCTGCACTTCTGCAGGCAAGTTCCATGGCACCATCGATCCCCAGCTCGGTCACGGGGTTCCACTTCCCCATATCAGCATCTTTGGAAACGGCCTTACCCATTTCTTCAGTAGTACCTGTAACATCAAGAATATCATCAGTAAGTTGAAACAACCAGCCGATATCATCACCAATGGATGAGATGACTTCAAGCTCCTTGTCTGATACTCCTGCAACAACTGAACCAAGTTCCATGGAAACCCTGATCATTGCCGCAGTTTTTCCCATGATCATTCTCTCTGTCCAGGTGCGATCTGCGCTAACTGGATGGAACATGTCCATGAACTGCCCTCCTACAAGAAAAGACACTCCAGCTGCAGATGTCAGTCGGTGTAACATAACTCTTGTTCGCGTGTTTGGAAGACTTGTCTTTAGAAGAGCTCTGAAAGACTCAAGCAGAAGTCTGTCGCCTGCAAATATTGCGTTTTCCGTACCGCATACTTTATGCAGGGCAGGCTTTCCTCTTCTGGTATCATCGTCATCCATACCGGGAAGATCATCGTGAATAAGGGAATAGGTATGAATCATCTCAACGGAACACGCAGCCCATAGTGCATCTTCCATATCCCCCCCCAGTGCGCTTGAAGACTGAAGCACAAAGAACGGACGCAATCGTTTTCCACCGGCATTCAACGAATAAGAGCAATACTCAGCCTGCGGGTTCCCCTGACTGAACATGGGCAGCGAATTCAAGGCATCTTCCACCCTGATTGCACTTTCGTTAAGTAAGCTCTTCAGTCGTCTGGACATACTCATATACACGCCTTAATTCTGAAACAGCCAGTTTACCGTCAAGAGTTACATCAAGACCGTTGATCATTTCTCCACCCTGGGCCAAAACTAGTTTACTGTACCTGTCGCTGAGGAATCTTCCAATAGATGATTTTGTCTCCATGCCGATCACGCCTCTGGATGAACCGCACATTCCCAGATCAGAGATGTAAGCCATTCCGCCAGGAAGGACCTGAGCATCAGCAGTCTGCACATGAGTATGGGTTCCAACGAAAATGTTGACTCGACCATCCACATAATGAGCAAGGGCGAGTTTCTCACTTGTGGCCTCTGCATGAAAATCAATCACTCTTACGTCCGCTCTGGTACTACTGAGAATACTGTCGACTGTTTTAAATGGACAATCTCCAGAGAAGTCTGTAAATACCTTTCCCTGAAGGTTGATCACCTGAACAGAAACACCTGCAATGTCTCTTATGGCCCACCCTGTTCCAGGTTTGCTCTTTGGATAATTCGCAGGTCGCAGTACAACGGTATCCTGATCTGAAAGGAGAGGAATAATCGATTCTTTTTTCCAGATGTGATTGCCGGAAGTGATCACATCGGCTCCGGCATCCAGAAGAGTCCGGGATATGTCCGGAGTAATTCCGAACCCGCCGGCGGCATTCTCTCCATTCACCACAACAAGATCGTAACTGCTACGGTGTTCTGACAGATAGGAAACAACAGTTTTCCTGCCCGGTCGCCCGACCACATCTCCCAGAAACAAAATCCGCATTCTGTTTACCTTGCGGTTTCTGAGGCTCTCAGCTCTCTTATTACAGTCACCTTTATCTGTCCGGGATACTCCATCTCTTCTTCTATCTTTTTAGCTATCTGTCTTGACATATCGATTGCAGTTTCATCGGAAACAGTTTCAGGTCTCACTGCTATCCTGAGCTCACGGCCTGCCTGGATTGCGTAGGATTTTCTTACTCCATCAAATGAATCGGCAATGGTCTCCAGTCTGCGAAGACGCTTGATGTACAGCTCCAGTGTTTCCCTGCGGGCACCGGGGCGGGCACTGCTAACAGCATCGGCTGCCTGGACGAGGATGGCATAAAGACTGCCAGGCTCGATCTCCTCGTGGTGAGCGCCTATAGCGTTTGCAACGATCTTGGGCTCATTGAATTTTCTTGCAAGTTCCAAACCAACCATTGCATGTGATCCCTCAATATCATGGTCTGTTGCCTTACCAATATCGTGTAGAAGTCCCACTCTTCTGGCCATGGCCGGATCGAGCCTGAGCTCACTGGCAAGCAACCCGCACATGTGGGATACTTCCAGGGAGTGCTGATACATATTTTGACCGTAGCTGGTTCTGTATCTAAGTCTTCCAAGGTGTCTGATCAACTGTGGATGCAGACCGGTAACGCTTGCTTCCATTGCCAGTTCGTTACCGAGCTTCCTGATGGTGCGCTCCATCTCACTGCGGACTTTCGCAACAACCGATTCAATCCGTCCCGGATGTATTCTTCCATCATTGATAAGCTTGTCCAGAGAAAGTCTTGCAACTTCCCTGCGCACGGGATCAAAACATGACAGAACAACAGCTTCCGGCGTATCATCAATAACAACATCAACTCCGGTGGCTTTTTCAAAAGCTCTAATGTTGCGACCCTCGCGACCAATGATACGACCCTTCATATCATCATTAGTGAGGTTGACGACAGAAATACAGCTCTCCACAACATGATTGGCAGCACATCTTTGAATAGTTGTGGCCAGAATGCTGTTGGCTTTGTCGTCTGCGGACCTCTCAGCCTCATCAAGTATTCGTCTGGTGAGTTTAGCAGCCTCCATGTCTGTCTCTTCGCGAAGATTTGAAAGAAGAAGTTCTCTGGCCTCTTCGCTTGACAACCTTGCAACCTGCTCGAGTTTGACGTTGTGCTCTTCAATGAGTTTGTTGGCTCTCTGATGCTTTGCCAGCAAAGCCTGCTCCATCTCACCAAGAGCAGTTTCCTGCTGGTCCAGAGACTCAGCACGGTTTTTTAAGTTTTCTTTTGTTCTGTCAGCCTGCTGAGACATTCTGTTGATACTGTTTTCTCTTTTGTCAATCTCAGATTGCTTCCGGCGCAGTCGCTCAAGTTCAATCGAGCGCTCCTCAACAATTCTTTCTCTACCCTCAAGAAGAGCTTCCTTTTTCAGGGTTTCAATCTCTCTCTTCGAATCGGCTAGAATGCGATCCGCTTCAGCGGATGCACCACCTATCTCCCTTGTTACAAGCATTTTGTGCAGATAGAAACCTAGCACAAACGCCAGAACAGCAACTGCAATGGGAATTACAATATGCATATCCTGTTTTCTCCGTTTCAGGCGCAGGAACTCATTTATATTAATCGGAGAAACAGCATACGATCTCCTGAACCCTGCGGCACATTCTGGAGCACTATCCTCCGAGGACTATCACTGTTCTTTGCCGCTGCTGGAGCTGGATTCTTGAAGGATAGGAGGGATAGGTATAGTATTAGTAACAGATTCCTGTTGCGTATTCTTCTCATGCTCAGTTGAATCAACTTCTTTGTTAAGAACCTCGTCGATTTTACTGGCAAGAGAAGATAAAAACAGCTGATGATTATCTTCCACTTCCTCGAGCTGTCCGATTTTTGAAAACAACTCGTCAGTGATATTTAACGATGCGAGAATTGCCACCTTAGCTGTGGAAGTCATGGAAACATTCTCGGTCATCTGTCGCATACGCATATCAAGAAAGTGGGCGATCTCCGCAATATAAGCTGGATCGCCCTCACCTCTTATGGAATACTCTCGTCCGTAGATGTTAACCCGCGTGGTTTCCGGACGATCAGTCATTAGTACTTTGTCCCTGTTGATCTTTCAACTTTTCCAGTTTCCTCAGCAGACTTTCCAATCTCTGCTTCAGCTCCTGCCTCTCATGCAGGAGCCTGGCATAATGGATCCTGAGGAGATTATACCCCTCTGAATTTGCATTACCCTCCTGGTACTCGATTCTATTTTCCAGCTCCATGACCCTGCCGGTCAGCCGCTTGTTCTCTTCCTCCTGAGATTGGTATCTCAGAATAAGCCTGTCAACAGCCTCTGTTAGTTTCTCAGTCGCACCGGCACCGGGCAATTAGAAGCCTCCTCTTTTACTGAAGTCCCTTCCTGGCTACCTCGACAATTTTGCCGAAGGCTACAGGATCCTTTACCGCAAGATCAGCAAGCATCTTTCTATCAATAAGAACTCCAGCCTTGGTGAGACCACTTATAAGAACACTGTAAGTTATACCATTCTCTCTTGCAGCAGCATTAATGCGAGTAATCCAGAGTGCTCTGAAATTTCTCTTCTTGTTTCTTCTGTCTCTGTACTGGTACTCAAGTGCCTTCTTGTTTGCGTCGGCAGCAACTGTATACAGTTTACGCCTGCCGCCAACATTGCCCTTGGCAGCCTTAAGTACTTTCTTGTGCCTTTTGTGCCTGGCAACGGCGTTTCTAACTCTACTCATTTTTCAGCCTCCGCTGTTACTTGGGCAGGAGAACTCTCATGCGCTTGGTATCGGAGGGTGATGCGATTCCTGCTGTGCGCAATTTGCGTTTCCGCTTACTACTCTTCTTTGTTTTAATGTGTCCGGCATGACTGTGTCTAACACGGATCTTGCCAGTTCCTGTCTTCTTGAAGCGCCTTGCGGCACCCTTGTGAGTCTTCATTTTGGGCATATTGGTCCCCGTCTCTTTGCTACTTGGTGTTCTTTTCCCGTTTTGGAGCAAGTATCATTGTTAGAAACCTGCCTTCCATTGCGGGTTCTCTCTCTATCTGCGCTAGATCTTCCACGTCATCTGAAAGACGGCTCAACAGATCATAGCCCTGATCCTTGTAAACCATCTGTCTGCCGCGGAAAACCACTGTTGCCTTTACTTTGTGCCTTGACTCAAGAAATTCCCTGGCATGCTTCATCTTGAAATTGTAATCATGAGTATCAGTATTGGGTCGGAATTTAACTTCCTTAAGCCCGCCGGAATGCTGTTTCTTACGTGCTTCCCTTTCCTTACGGTTCAACTGATACCTGTACTTGCCATAATCCATTATCCTGCAGACAGGAGGATCACTGGCACCACTGATCTCCACAAGATCAAGATTTGCCCCGCCGGCCATATCCATAGCCTTGGCAAAATCTACCACTCCTACATGTTCCCG
>JAOZRM010000328.1 GCA_029940175.1 Candidatus Sabulitectum sp.
TGTCAAGCGAACCTTCAATTTCACACAACTGTGATGTGAGCATCTCGGGATCAGCAACAGAGAATCCTGAGTCAGGAAGAGCAAGATGGAGGGAACCATCTCCAAATATGATGTAAGGTCTGTCATTACTGTTAAATCCACCATCAAGAAGACCCAGCCACTGACACTCGCCTATGGAATACTGTGGCTCTGATAGAAGATGGTCAAGAATTCTGGTTAGATAATTAGCGTTGGGTCCTCCATAACTGCCGCAACCTGCACCACTGGCCACAATAGCTCCACCACCGGTGGCTACAGTGATTTTTTGTGCCATACATGCATGAGCAGGATTCTGAAACAATCCAACATCACAAGAACCGAAAAACGCATAAGGAAGTCTGGGACCGCATGAAAGCAGGTCAACATCCTCTATGAACAAAAGTCCCTCATCGGCAATCTGGTCAAAACTTCCATGACCCAGAAAAAATGACACAAGGGCTCCCTGGCTCCAGGTATCAATGTATGCCTGACGGGCTTCGGGTTTCTTCCAGTTACTGTTCCAGTCCCACTTGATAAGATAGTGCCTCTCTGGAATGAACCTGTCTGGAACGGCATTTACAATAACTCTCTCAGTATCCACAGTATGATATGTCTCATCGGAACTGGGATTCTTGGGAGTTCTTTCATCATCTGCAGCTCCAAGTACAACAGACTGCCAGGTACCGCACTCCTGAGAAAGATCACCGTACTCCATGGATCGCTGGGCAATAAGTTGAAGCTCGGTTCTGCTGTCCACCGCAATTCGACTAACGGCAGCCTGAGGTAGTGTGCCTTCCCGAACAACCGAGTAAAGAAAATCGCTGCATACAGGGAGCGTGTTCTCAAAATAGTAAATAATAATATCTACAGGGCCGGGATTTGAAGTTGTGAAACCTCGAGGGTCATAGTGGCCGTTGCCCACAAGAACCAGCTGAGCAGGCGGAACGGCCCAGTGGTTAACCGTGTGGTTGAAGAAGGTTCTCACCGCTCCCGGGTCTCGCACTCCTCCATTGAATTCATCGTAGATCTCCGTAAGACCAACAAAGATCACGTCCGACCTGCCCCTGTGGAAAAGAGGCATATCAGCAGCATACTCATCAGGATAAATGTAAACAGTTCGTCCGGAAGAAAGGGTTTCAACCAATCTGCCCGGGCTGGCTGATGATACACTCACCGGCTCTTTGAAACTGCCACCGGGAACAACCCACAATACAGACTCACGCCAGTTGTCCGGCATATCAATCTCAAAATCTTTCCCCCCGGGAAGTTCCACTCTGGCAACAGCTGTATCACTGAGAACCACACAGGCAAAAGACTCACTGCTCAGGTTCTGAGCCCAGGAGATAGCTCTCCGTTCACCTTCAGGAAAAGAACTGCCAAGAGGTACCTGACACTGGGTAGACCAGCTTCTGAAACCTGTCTCCGGAAAAACTTCCATCCAGTTTGTGTAGACAACAAAGGATGCCCGGGATGTATCTGTCTTATCTATTCTCAGGGCAAGGGAATTACCGCTGCTCTTCAAACCGGTAACTGGAAACTCCCAGGTAAGAATACCCGCAGCGTCCATTATTGTATCCGCCATCACAGCGCCGTTTATTGTGGCGGTGAAACGAAGCCTGGAACCTGTATCAACTCCAAGGTTGATCCTTACAGTTCCATCGCCTGTGGTTCCAGGAGACGTGAAGCTGTAGTACGCGGTGGTTGAACTGGAAGATGAAATTCTGTCCCAGCCGAATAGATCCTCAAAAATAGTGAAACTGTAGGAAAGAACCTGATTTTCCTCAAAGTGCAACCTGTTTGCATAGCTGGTTCCACCTGACGGAGCCCCTGTGATTGAACCATCCAGCACATCCATAAAGGGGCCACCGGTACCGCCCCAGGTGAGCCAGTAGGTATTGAGACTGTCATACC
>JAOZRM010000329.1 GCA_029940175.1 Candidatus Sabulitectum sp.
CAATGAAGGCCCTCAGCACAGAGTTGATATTAGTGCTTTCGAGCTGATGACCACGGAGGTAACACAGGGGATGTGGCTCGAGATCATGGGAACTGATCTCAGAAGCTACCGGGATATTGTAAATCCCGAATGGGGTTTGAGTGGAGAAGGATACTATTATCCAATGTATTTTCTATCCTGGAATGACTGTCAGAGATTCGCTGTTGTTATGAATGCAATGGATCCAGATTACATTTACCGTCTTCCTTCTGAAGCGGAGTGGGAATTCTCATGCCGTGCAGGAACAAATACAACCTATTACTGGGGAGATGTGTCACCTGTCAGCTTAATTAACAAATACTGCTGGTACAAAGACAACTCCGATGACAATTCTCATCCGGTGGCTCAAAAGGAACCCAATCCGTGGGGACTGTACGACATGAGCGGCAACGTGTCTGAATGGTGCGAAGATACCTATCATGACAGTTATTCAGGCGCTCCGTCAGATGGTAGCGCCTGGGTCGGCAGAAGGGATTCTTTACGGATTTATCGTTGCGGTAATAAGGCCTTCGAAGCTCTTCATTGCCGATCAGCGGAACGCTGTTACATTGTTCCCGGCAGTCGTTTCAGTAATGTGGGTTTCCGTCTTGTAAGAGTATCTAGAACTCCGGAGATGGTCGTTAAAGTTTTTTTTGACGCATACAATAGTTCGAACGGATATTTGGTTCTCTCCCTTTTACCGGCAGAAGCAACTGAAGATTTACTTGGTATCACAGAATCATTTATGGATGATCCTCAAGGTACTTCTGAGATATTTACCACTATGGGGTTTGATATCACTGCAGAAGAGGTTGAGTATTTGACAGCTGGTGATTTCTTCTCAATAAGCCTCATGGCTGAAGATGTTTTAGCTGACCTCAGCTCCATTTCAATAGAGATAGGCGATGCAATTATTGACGGCGATACCGCAATTGTACCGGTTGTTTTTAATGGCAGTGAAGATGAGATTGAACTCTTTCTCGAGAACGGCTGCTGGAAATTTGTGACTTCTTTCGAAAACATGTTTCAGGAGAATACAAACGACCTGCAGAACTGATAAGTCAGTTGCCTCCCAAAGCTACAGCCTGCCTTGTACATGACTGTTTTCGGGCCGGCTCTGACTGTTTCTCTCGTTGCCTCTTTCAGACCCATACCGAGACATTTGGCTGTATTTGCAAGAGAGAGGTAATTATGCTCTTCAGAAATTTGCATCCTCAACTCCCGATGACTAAACGGCAGAAAGAAATCTACAAGGCATTGGGGGTGTCGCCGGTGTAGGTATAATTTTGTGGGAATTTAGGCTCTATCTCTTCCGATATATCCTGGCAAAATGCCCGAGAGCATGTGTCATATCCATAGCAGCAAACATTAAACTGAATCCGGAAGGAATGTGATGCAGCTGTTCATTTTCTTAACCTGAACTGTCCTTATGGACATCGAGTTCGCTTTAGCGTATAAACATTCTGAACCGTCTTTTCCGGCATAGCTTTTAACATTGGTTTCGTATCCAACCGGGGGTGGTGGTTCAACCACTGTTTCTAAGCCAAAAGAATTCGGGAAGGATGGGAATCATGATAAGCGGAGACTACACAAGAAGAGCCGAAGTCTCATCGAAAGATGAGCAGACTGCAGTTGCTGAACTGGCAGAAAAACTTCATCAGGATCAAATGGGCGGGGTGATCTTTTTCTGTTCTGCAGATTACGACCTTCCAAAGATCGCAGAGTTCATGAACGAGGCTTTCTCCTGCCCTGTTGTTGGCTGTACAACCGCCGGAGAGATAGGCTCCACCTATGGCAACGGCGGTATTGTTGGAGTAAGTTTCTCTTCTGAGATGTTCAGCTTTCATACAACTCTGCTGGAGTCCCTGGACAAGATTGAATTTGAATCCATGGGATCTGCCGTGAA
>JAOZRM010000330.1 GCA_029940175.1 Candidatus Sabulitectum sp.
GTATCGATCTCATCAGGGAGAAGATCAGTTCCCCAGGTTTGATACAGAGTTCTGGTTGACTCATCCCAGTGACAGAGATCTTCGATCTTCTCAAAGTGAACTGTGTTACGAATACAGTTACCCAGTTTCAGAACGTTCTCAAAGGGTACTCCACGGTCTGTGAGATACTTTGTATTCACATGGTGAGTGATGTACTTAGACTCAGGTCTGACTGGCATGTGAGACTTCTGAGAGTCCTCTACAAAGAAGACAGTGTTCGCATAGTCTAGTTGTAAGAAGTGGTCTTCATTAGAGACCCACATTACATCATAACCAAGACTTTCAAATGCTTTGAAATACGTGTCGTGAATATATCCGTGCGTTGAACTATGAAGGGGATAGTGACCCCAGATAACAATTTTCATAATACAGTTCCTGGAGGAAGATGATAATGGAATCCAAAGGGTGTGATACCTCTAGTTTCTGGGACAGGTTTCTCATGTGCAAACCTTGCCGCAACAGTTACAGGAGCAAACTTGGCAGTAAGCATTGCTGCAATGTCTTTTCCACCGTAAACACCAAACTGTGCACCGAATGTGAGCAGGGATCTATCTGCGAAGTACATGGATCCACTGCTGCGGGTGTAGGCATAACCAAACGGGATGTTCATCTGTCCACCGCTGAGTGTGAAGTTATCGGTGAAATGAAGGTTAAGATATGCATAGCAAACCTTAAAGTCTTCATCGCCTGGTGTGGTGATGGTTGCTGCGATTTTGGCATCAGCATACTCGTTCAGCTTTGGAATCCAGCTGACATAGCTGTATGTGCTAAAAGTTGAGCTAGGGTTAACATCTTCCTCGCCGTACATTGTCCAACGGAAATTACCATGTCCTGTAAACTTTGTAAGCTCTGATCCGCCAGTTACCATGTCGCCTGCGAAGGCAACAAGAGCGAAAACAGCAAGAACAATAAGAGTTCTTTTCATTTAATACACCCCTCTAAGGTTTTGACTGGAGAAACCATATCTCCCAGTCTGTGTCAGCCTTAATTATACTTCCCGTGTATGGAACTATGCAAGTATCCCAGGAAAGAAAGGTTTTGTATCATCACTATTGACAGTATCTTCACTGTTTTTGCAGGACTCTTTGGACTATCCATCGGCAGCTTTCTTAATGTGGTAATCTGGCGAGTTCCCCTGGGTAAATCAATTATTTCTCCACCCAGTGCCTGCCCCGGATGCGGGAAGGAAATTGAACCGCAGGACAATATTCCGGTACTCAGCTACCTGATTCTTAAAGGGAAATGTAGAAACTGCTCTATGTCTATTTCAGCAAAGTATCCTGTTACCGAGCTGATAACTGGAATTCTTTTTGCACTTGCTGCTCTGCAGACTGGATACTCGCTGGCCTTCATCAACTACGCCGTACTGATCGCTCTTATGGTTGTGGTTGTAAGGACCGATCTTGAACAATTCATAATTCTTGACGAGGTAAGCATTGGTGGAGCTGTGGCGGGAATCCTTCTTGCCCTGCTGCCTGGAGAGCTGAAAATATTAACTTCACTGATCACAGCTGTGTCCGGTGCGGCATTTTTTCTTTTATTAAGAGTTGGTGCTTCCATATACCTGAAGAAGAAGAACATTCGTACTGAAGCTCCTGAGGGCTTTGAAGATGAAGAGGATGAATTTCAGGGTGGAATGGGCTGGGGTGACATCAAACTTGCCGCCTGCATAGGAGCATTCCTTGGACCTGCCTCAACTGTGATCGCTTTCTTTGCAGCGTTTATCCTGGGGGCGATCTCGGGTGGAGCAATGATGGCATTCGGTGGCAAAAAACGGAACACACCCATTCCCTTCGGCCCATTCATGGCCGCTGGAGCAGTGCTTGCTCTCTTCTTCGGAGAACCCCTCTGGAATGCCTACATGAACCTTCTTGGTTAAG
>JAOZRM010000331.1 GCA_029940175.1 Candidatus Sabulitectum sp.
TACTTTGAGGGAAATGACATTGGCTACAACAACAAAGGTTATGATATCTGGCCCTACACCGGTCTGACATACGCAGGAGATGGCGCAGCTGCGACAACAGGTAATGTACAGAACATTACAGGTGCTCTCATGTGTTCGGGGATGGAATTCGACTATCCCTACAAATCCGAAGCTGATGGTTATGTGGATTATTTCACATCCAACGGTGGTGAACTGATCTTTGAAAGTCAGGACGGCAATGGTAGAGTGGGTTGTTATTCCGGACCTTCTGATAACTACAGAACCATTACATCCGGCGTCTTTTTCAGTGTGTTTGAAGAGGATGCAACTTCAAGACAGGAACTGATGGCTGTCTACATGGAGTTCTTCACCGGTGGTTCCGGCGTTGCAGATGAAAGTGGAGCATCCATACCAACCTGTACAGTTTCTGCGGTGAATCCGGCTATGGGTTCGTTCAGTGCAACACTGACCCTGCATGGAACCGCTTCTTGTGATCTGGGATTGTTTGATGTTTCAGGAAGAAGAGTTGCCACTCTTGTTTCCGGTAGTCTGTCACAGGGTACACACAACTTATTCGTCTCTGCAACAGACATGGCATCAGGAACTTATCTGATCTCCGGTACTGTTGGAAACGAGCCTGTAAGACTTCGTACAGTTCTGCTGAAGTAGTAGTTTAAATTACCTGCGGGCGCACCAATAGAGGTGCGCCCTTCGTTTTCTTCAACTATCTATCTGCCGGGACCGAAGGAATAGTCACTGCCATAAGAGAAAGTCCACCGGACATTGCCGTTGTCGTCCCAGCCCGGTCCCAGTCTTGCGGTACCGCCTGGAATGTTTACACCGCTTGTTAAACCTATTCCCCAATGAACATCTCCTTCTTTGTACTGTTCAATGGAATCAAAATCATAGGAAGCTGTACCTCTTACCTCAAGGAACATTGGACCGAGAACCTTTCTGGAGGCAAATGCACTTCCTGCTACACGCTCTCTTGTGGGAAGAGAGTTCCATCTGTGTCCAGGCATCCCATGGGCGGCTGTCAGTCTTGATTCCTGCCACAGGTAATTATTACCCCAGAGGAGGGATCCCCATGTATTCGCTCCTATGAGAAAGGTACCTGGAAGATCCTGAATTTTCCCCATATCCCATTGCAGTGAAGCATGCTCATGTTCACTCTGAGGGCACCATCCGGCCTTAACAAAAACACGTGAACCAGGAGAGCTATTTGTAGGATTTGCCCTTGTATCGGTCATGTATGATGCGGAAAGAAGGGGAAAGGCATCCGTGCTGCTGCCGTTTACGTATGAGCGCCCTTTCCATTCAGTGGCTATCTCCATAATTCCATACCATGAAAATGTTGTGCTCATGGTTAGAGCAGCAGAATGGTCTGTCCAGATCCTCAGAGGATTTGATCCATAGTGATCCGGCTCATTCCCCTGGATCTGGTAGATGCTGGCAGATCCGCTGAAATACCTGTTTGAGTGCTTTGCGTTTGAGAGATAGCTCATCTCAAGAAAAGCATAATCACTGCCACCACCACCGTTTATGATCGTTTTTATGCCACGGTTAAATGTATTCCGGTGTTCAAGAGTCAGTCGGGCATCCAGGCCAAAATCATTGTTGTATGAAAGTCCGAAGCCCAAAGTGCCCGGGTCATTCTCTGTCAACTCAAAAGCGAGATCGCACTGCCTGGGATTCCCTGACGGGAGCATGGACATTCTTATCATGCTGAAGAGACCGGAGGCGTACAGGTTCTCAGCGGCATCCATGGCTATCCATGTATTTAGTGTATCTCCTCGAGTGACGGTAAGCCAGCGGTCGATTGCTCTGAGTGAGACATCGTCATTCCCTGAAAATAAAATGTTTCTTATGGTGAAATCAGGGGGGTACCAGCTTTGCCTGGGTTGAGCTCCA
>JAOZRM010000332.1 GCA_029940175.1 Candidatus Sabulitectum sp.
AGAACAATACCCTCGGCAGTGGCTGTGAATGTGTTGGGCGGTGTGATAAGACCGCTTCCAGGAGGAAGGTCTGTTGCCCAGATCATTCCGTGAACAGCGGCTGTTCCACTGGAAAGCGCAACACAGTGTTTTACTCCGCACAGAGCAGCAAACTTTTCCTCGAAGTTTTTTACTTTGGGTCCGAGAACATAGTAACAGGTTTCCAGTACATCTTCAATTTCAGGTTTGACTTCATCTTTTATTTGAAGGTATTGAGCCTTCAGGTCAAGAAATGGTACTGCCATTGTTTTAATGCCTTTCTTTATCTACTTTAAGCTTACATACAGTTGCGAAAACATTACCTTACTCTACAATATACATTGTTTTTTTTCAAATGGAGATTAGAATTCCAGCTGCAATCGCAAGAAATACCCCGATCACATTCAAGGTGGAGAGATTCTCCTTAAGAAAGAATACTCCAAATACAATAGCAAAGACGGGATACAGAGCTGTTATGGCGGTAGTTGTGCTCACCGGGCCACATGATACAGCCTTTTGGAACAGTACCAGTGCAAGGCCACCGAGAATTCCTGCCAGTCCCGCAATCAGGAAACCTGGTAGATCAACCTGCTTGAGGGTTTGACCCAGGCTTAAGAATAGAATTGCTACAGTTATCACCGAGAAAAATGTATAGACCAAAACCGAGGGCCAGTGTCCAATCCTTGTAGAAGAGGTTTTCACTAGAATTGCCCACATGCCCCATAGCACTGTCGCCCCGAGGCTGTACATGATGTGTTTCTGCATAATACTCCAATTCAGGTGACTGGCCGAACAATAATACAACCTCCAGTACGCTGTCAGCCCTGGTTGTGAGTTCTGGGTTGAGAATTATTTTTCTCAGGCTTGATACTTGCTAAATAGAGTGATTATGCGATATTAGGTGTATTGAGCTCTACATGCTTTCTCCGGGTACTTTAAGTTCAAATCCGGTTTAATTAATGTGGTTGTAGTTTAGTGCTAGAGGACTATGCAAATTCTAGACAAGATCAATGTGGAGCAAATTTTCAAGCTTATGTCGCCCCATAATGAGATGAAGAGTATATGAACAACCTTCCGTTAGAAGATACCAGAGGCCAGTTCCTTATCTATCAGGGTGAAGATGGAACGTTTCGACTTGAAGTTCGCTTGGAAGATGAAACCGTATGGTTAACTCAGGCAATGATGTCCGAGCTCTTTCAGACTACTCAGCAGAACATAAGTCAGCATATTGCTAATATATACGAAGAGGATGAGTTGTCTTGTGAAGCAACTCACAAGAAATTCTTGTCAGTTCGACAGGAAGGGGAGCGCCAGGTAAAACGCGGTTTGGATTATTACAATCTGGACATGATCATTTCAGTAGGGTACAGGGTAAAGAGCCATGTGGCAACACGCTTCCGAATATGGGCAACTAAGCGGCTTAATGAATACATCGTTAAAGGCTTTACCATGGACGATGAGCGGCTGAAGAATCCCGATCAGCCTTTTGATTACTTTGAAGAACTTACCCGGCGTATTCAGGATATTCGAACCTCTGAGCGCCGCTTCTATCAGAAGATTACTGATATCTACGCAACCAGCATAGATTATGATCCAACACTGGACATGAGCATTGAGTTCTACAAGACAGTGCAGAACAAGATGCACTGGGCAATTACAGGGCAGACTGCTGCTGAGATCATTCATTCAAGAGCCGATGCGAGCAAAACGAATATGGGAGTTACCAGCTTTAGAGGGGTGAAAGTTCGAAAGCGGGATGTGACCATAGCCAGGAACTATCTTAATGAAGATGAACTGGCCTCCCTTAGCAACCTTGTTGAACAGTATCTCATTTTTGCTCAGGGGCAGGCAATGCGTCGCATTCCCATGTATATGAATGACTGGTTG
>JAOZRM010000333.1 GCA_029940175.1 Candidatus Sabulitectum sp.
GGCTTCGGAGTTTGTGGGCCCATGCGTTCATTTCCCTGCCTGAATAGAGATAGTCATATCTCTCCTGGGTGTTCCCCCACCACTTACCTGAATTCCTTCCGTGCAACCTCAGGTAAACGGTATCTTCTCCGGTGAGCAGACCGGTTTCCGGAAGCCCCGGTAAAACCGGAAGATCAGTTGAAACCAGTGTAAAGCCCATTTCCCGTACCTGTTCCAAGACCTCTTCTGTATACCACTTCTTGTGTCTGAATTCAACAACTGCCCTGTTGTCTCTCAGGTTGTCACGAAGAGTTCTCAGATAACTGAAAGAATCCTTTTCAAGTGGAAATGACCACGGGAACTGAGCAAGAACAATTCCCATTTTGCCCGATGAGACCATTGGAGCAAGCATCCGGTCAAATGCTGCCCAGTCATCTCCGGTTGCGTCACGGGAATGGGTCATGGAGGAGTGGAGTTTAACGGAAAATAAAAAGTTATCAGGAACAGAATCTGACATTCTGCCTGTAGAACTTTCGGATAGAATTCTGTAGTAGGTGGAATTTATCTCTACTGAGTTGAACTTGAGAGCATAGTACCTGAGCCAGTCTTTCCTGGCAATGCGTGACGGGTAGAACACATTCAGCCACTCTGGGAAACTGTAACCTGATGTTCCCAGAAAGAGATTCGCACCGGCTGATAAGAATTTTTCCTCTGCCTTTGTCTCAAACAGATCCACGATCAGTACTTCCTCTGAATGCTGTTGATAGATCAGCTGCAATGTTACTTGACAATATACAGTGTTTCAAAAGGCAATCTTGACGCGGCCTGAATATGGTCTATATTCTGGTCAAGGAGATTATTTTGGACTTAAAAAATTCGGTTAAGCCAATCAGTTACATGAAAACACACGCTTCCAGAATTGTTCAGGAGCTGGCTGAAACCGGAGGAAGTTACATAATCACGCAAAATGGAAAAGCAAAAGCCGTTTTACAGGATCTGCAATCATGGGAAGAGACCAGAGAAAGCCTGACTCTTTTAAAAATACTTGCCCTGAGTACAAAAAATCTTGAAACGAATGACTTCAGATCGCTTGATGACGCCTTTTCCAGTCTTGAGAATCGCCTGAGCAGCAAAAAGTGAGAATACCCGTTTTTCTACTGAAAGACGCTGAAGACGATATTTATGACATTTGCACCTTTGTAGCTATGAGCAAATCACCGGAAAGAGCTGATAAACTTTTCAAATCTTTAAGAAAAACATGTGAATCTCTTACAGACTTTCCACTCAAGGGGCATGTACCGCCTGAATTGGAAAGAGTAGCTGTTTTTGAGTACCGGGAAGTATGCTGCGCCAACTACAGGATCATATACAAAGTACACAACGAGTCCCTTTTCATTCACTGCGTTCTGGATTCCCGAAGGAATATTCAGGAGATTCTTCATAGAAGGCTTTTGCGGTAATTTCTCAATATTTCCCCTGAATGTATTCCAGCGATCTGCCACTTACAATAGCCTTGTCGCCATAACGGTTTCGAACCTTGTCGGCAACCTTATTCAGCTCTATCGTTTTTTCCGGGAAAAAGGAGAGCTGTGCGGTTGCTGACGGAACAAAATGGCTGATGGATACGCCAATGAGACGGATGGGTTCATCTATGTGCCGTCTGGCCATTCTCTCTGCTGCAATGAGTATTGTCTGATCCTGATCGGTCTCCGAAGCAAGAATCGTTTGCCTTGTTATCCTCTTCATGTTCCTGAGACGGTACTTGAGTGTTATCACTCCACCCAGCCACCCTCCTTCTCTTGCACGGCATCCCGTCTTCTGACAGACCATGGCCAGAGCTGGCATATACTCTGCAGGAGTGGATACATCCCGGCTGAATGTGTGTTCGTGACCCATGGATTTCGGAGGCTCTCTGTAACCGAA
>JAOZRM010000165.1 GCA_029940175.1 Candidatus Sabulitectum sp.
GAAATGGGTACAATCAGCATCAGTGGAATCTCCATGATGGTGATGGTGATGCGGTTGCTTCAGGTGCATACATATATGTAGTATCTTCAGGTGATTATGAACTGACCGGAGTAGCAACAGTACTAAGATAAATGTTTGATGTTTTGTATTGATATAGATAGATGTACCAGTAACCTATGGAGGATTAAATGAAATCAATATTGAGTTTTGCATTTGTGATCTTTATCATGGCACAGGGAGCATTTGCTGCTTCTGCCAGTGTTATCTGGCTTGATATTACTCCAGGTGCCCGGGCGAATGGAATGGGAGAGTCTTTTACTGCAGTGGCTGATGACGCAACAGCTTCATACTGGAACCCCGCCGGGCTTGCATTCACGGAAGAAGGAGAGAGAGAGATAACTCTTCAACATTCTCAGTGGCTTCCACAGCTCGCAGATGACCTTTACTACGAATTCCTGGGTTACGCACAGCACCTCCAGGGATGGGGTGGTGTTGGAGGAAACATTACCTTTATGTCCATGGGAGAACAGCAGGAGATCGAAGCAGGCAGTTCCGACCCCATAGGTACTTTCTACTCCTACGGTATTTCCACAGATGCAGCATTCGGTACGGAAGTTGCTCCTGGCCTTGCAGTAGGACTTGGACTTAAGTTCATCTATGACCACCTCTACTACCAGGACAATGGTAAAGGTTCTTCCTTCGCCGCAGATCTGGGTGTACTCTACCATGTGCCGGAACAGTCTTTTGGGAATGTCTCACTTGGAGCTACTTTAAGCAATCTCGGACCCAATATGAGTTATGGCGGTAACAGTGAGAACAATCCTATTCCCCGGAAATTAAAACTTGGTGTAGCCTATGTTCCGTTTGAAGATGAACTCACTTCACTGCTTATAGCAGGAGATTACACCAAGCTGCTGGTTACTGTGGATGATGGTATTTCCCAGGAAGTTAAGGAGAACAAATGGGGTGCTGGAGCCGAGTTCTGGTACTATAACCTCCTTGCTCTCAGGGCCGGTTATGTTCACGATACAGAAGGTGAAACGACCATTGCAGGTGTCTCTTTCGGAGCAGGTCTTCAGTGGAACGATTTCCAGCTTGACATGGCCTTTATTCCAGTAGAGGAATCCCTTCAGGGCTCCGGTAAGTACAACCAGAAGTACAGCCTTTCTCTGAAGTTCTAATGACAAGATCCATATTTACGACAGTCATATTATGTGGAGTCGCTTTTGCGGCTCCACCTTTTCCGGGAGCCATGGTTCAGGATGTTCCTGAGAGCGTTTCCGACGGTTTTCCCATTGTACCTGACGTTGGTTCACCTGTGGTTCTGGATTCCGATTCAACTATAAGAGTTTGTGTACTCAAAGTTGAGTTTTTACCAGATTACACCGATTCAACAAGTGGTAACGGAGAATTCGAGAGCAACAGTGCAGAGGTGGCAGACGTTATGTCACAGGTAGAGGGTTACTACAATGATGTGAGTAATGGCTACCTTCAACTTGTGCTTTCTCAGTACCCCACCGGTGATGAAGCATTCAGGGTAAATCATCAGATGGGTTTTTACGGGGCACCGGAAAAAAGCGGACTTGGTCAATGTGAGCTTTTTCGCGACGCAATTCTGGCTGCAGACGAGGATGTAGATTTCTCCGGATACGACGCTGTGATCGTCATGCATGCCGGTGCAGGAGCCGAATCTGATGTACTGTACAACAGTCCGCTGGACATCCACTCTATGTTTTTAGACTCTCCTTACCTTGAACACTATCTTGGCGTTGGTTACATACAGACAGACGATGGAGTCAGAATTCGAGAGGGTTGTATTGATCCGGAGCGTGAAACTCAGGACAACTATGGTCTTGGTGTACTGGGAACGATTGTACACGAGTTTGGACATCAGCTGGGGCTTCCCGATCTTTACAACACATACACAGGCGCGGTGGGAGTAGGCGGATGGGATCTCATGGCCTATGGTCAATGGCTTATGAACGGTTACTGGCCTTCGGCACCAGGTGCGTGGTCCAGAGCAGCCATGGGCTGGCTTGATCCCATTGAAATAACCCCCGGTGAATACACAGTTGATCAGATGGGTGATGTTTACAAAATATTTCTTAACGCCACTGAGTATCTGCTTATCGAGAACAGACAGCGCGACCCTGATGGGAACGGGCAGTGCGGCCCCCATGAGAGAGATTTTGGTCTTCCCGGATCGGGAATTCTCATTTGGCATGTTGATGAGACCCGGCTTGGAGCTTACCGGCAGGCCAATATCGTTAATGTTGATCCTCTTCACAAAGGTGTTGATATAGAAGAAGCCGATGGAATACAGGATCTTGACTATGGTTTTGCAACATGGTTCAGTATTGAAGGCAGTGAGTACGATCCCTGGAAGAGAGATGGTTATGCCTGGGAATTTTCTCCAGAGACCACACCATCCACAGATGCCTCATGGGGAGGGTATACAGGGGTAAAAATAGATGTTCTTGATAATTCAGCAAACTCGATGCGATTTGTCTACAGCCTTCTGGGGATCGTTCCCGGATGGCCTGTTTCACTGAATGGAGCAAGATTCGGTTCAGTTTTCTGGGATTCACCGGATGGTGATCTTGTGGCAGTAGTAACCAGTAATCGTCAGGCCATGGTTGTTGCAGCAGATGGTGCAGATCCTGTTCCAGTGGGAATGAATGTAACAGCTCCATTGGTTGTTTTCACCATTGAGGGAACAGAGTATCTGGTTATTTCTGAGGATGATGGAGAGATACACATGCGTCTTCCCGACTGGTCAGAGGCTCCCGGATGGCCTGTTGATCTCCCATCACAAGCAGTTCAAGTTGTTGCTTCACAATCATTGAACAGCGTATTCGCAGTTCTTGAGAACCGCGAAGTCTACAGGCTGAACCCTGATGGAAGTGTTTACCAGTCATGGCCCAAAACATTCGCGTTTGACATTATCGGAGTATGTCTCTTTCCCCATGAAGAGAGTCCCGGTCTTATTCTTGTAACTTCTGACGGTTCATTGAGAAGAGTCGGACCAGGCGGCGGAACCGTCTTCGGCTGGCCGGTTCATCCCGGCAGCGAGAATTCAACATTGCCGATTGCCGGTGACTTTGACCGCGATGGATTTATTGAAACCGCAGTTGTCTCCGGTGGAAAATTGTGGATGTATGACGAGACCAGTGCCAGCGAACCAGGTTTTCCTGTAAGCCTTCAGGGTCAGGTTCTTTCTGATCCGTTCATGGCAGACCTGGACAGTGATGGAAACATAGAGATCCTTGTGGAAACCACACTTGGTGTGGAAGCTTTTGCTTCTTCCGGGGCCATAGTCACTGACTGGCCTTTCACTACCGAGACTGATTCACTGTCATTTGAATATTCCAGATTCACTTCAGGCGTAGGTGGAAGCGGCTTTGCATGCTCATCTCTCAGAGATGGACGGGTCTTTATCTGGAACGGTTACGGAGGATCAATTGGAGGAAGTCCATACTCATTTGGAGATAATCCCATTGGAACTCCCATTCTTCGCAAATTTGAAGAGGAGAATCAGACCAGAATCATTAGCCTGACTCTGGATGGGGTTGTAAACGCTTTCTACACCAGCTTTGTTTCTGATAAGTGGAATACAGGTATGGATAGAGGTGGAGAAAGATGCTGGCCTACAGATGATCTTCCTTCTGTGATCACAACGGATGATCTTCTTAATGAAGATAACTTCTTTGTCTGGCCGAATCCTGTTACACAGGGAACCGGACAGATCAGATTTGTTCCAGGTCGTGATGCCCGGTACAGAGTAAGGATATTCAATGTTGCAGGAGAGCTTGTAGCGGATTACCAGGGAGATGCTCCTGGCCGAGTTCCCCGGGAGGTAGAGTGGCGGACACAAAGCCTTGCCCCCGGTGTTTATTATGTGTGTCTGGAATTGACTTCATCGGGAGAGACTGCCGAAGCTCTTTTCCATGCTGCGGTGGTGAACTGATATGAAAAGAACAACTGTGATGCTTGTGCTTGTTTCGTCTGTTCTCTTTGGTGCCGACAAGGGAACAGTTCTAAGATCAATTGTCCTCCCCGGATGGGGTCAGCTACATGCGGGCCATTCCACCAGAGGTGCTGTCTACATGGGGCTCGAAGCCTCTATTTGGACAGGAGTGGGTGTTTCTTACCTTCAGGCGATATTCAACAGAGATGATTACAGAAATCTTGCAATGGAGAGAGCCGGCATTGATGTCTCTTCAAGAGACAGAGACTTTCAGGATGATGTTGGAGATTTCTCCAGCAGCAGCGAGTACAATGACTACATACGCAGTCTCGCAAGATACTACTATCCTGATGATCCGGAAGCTCAGCAGAATTACTTTGATACCAACAGCAGGTACGGTTCTGATGGCTGGAACTGGTCCAGCTCAGATGCCCGTGAAAATTATGATGATGCCCTTCGGATAAGCCGTGAATGGTTCAGAAGAACTACTTATGTGGCAGCATTCGCCATTGTGAACAGAGCGGTGAGTGCCATCGATGCATCTCTTCTTGACCCTGCGGAACCGGGAATGTACACGGCAATCGGGTTTCCTGAAAGTGCCGACTTCTCATCGGTTAGATTTACTGTGGGGGCGAGATTCTAATGACAACATTTATACTACTTTCTATGGTTCTTGGAATGGGGAGATACGCCATTGATGGAACCTTCCACTTCCCTGAAATTCAGCAGATGGATCTGAGACATGATCCGGTGAACCTGCCTACGGGGCCTCTTGCCGGAATGGATGGCACCCATGAGGTTGGTGATGTGGTAAACTTCTGGGCAATAGACGAGAGGGGTTCCTACCCCATGTTCTATCTCACCAGTGCTACATGCAGGTTTTCCGGTGAACTCTCTTACATTTTTGTAGAGGACACCCAGTGGGGTATCAACTTTGACCAGAGCGCCGTGGACTCTCTTTCCGCTGCACTGGAAGGTCCCGAGGGAATCTCTGCTACCAATGCAAAATATTTCGGAGATATCCCTGATCTGATGGATAATGACCCAAGGGTCTACTACCTGATCCTGGACATTAAGGACGGTTATGGCGTTGCTGGTCAGAACTGGTTCATTGCCGGCTACTTCAGTCCTTACAACATGTTTACCGAGTGGGAGGCACGGAACTACTACGGTGGTCATTCCAACGAAGTGGAGATGCTGTACATAGACTGCTATCCTGCCTTGATGGAGGATGCTACTTACATTGCAAGCCATGAGTTGGTTCATCTGATCCAGTACGGCATCAAGCCGTTCAGCGGAGAGGAATTGTGGGTACTGGAGAATCAGGCACAGACAGGTACATTCCTCTGCGGTTATCCTGCTTTTCAGGTTGAAACTTTTATAGAGATGCAAGGTGTATCTCCCATAAAATGGACAGATTACACTGATATGGACAGGTATGTGGCAGGCTATGGCGCAGGCTATCTTTTCTTTGCATACCTTTTCGAGAATTACGGTGGTGCAGATTTTATCTGGAACAGCATGCATGGAACCACCAAGGGTATAGAGGGTGTTATCCAGGCAATTGAATCCGCAACTGGAGAAACTGCTCATATGGAGGATATCCTTTCCAGATGGATGCTCTCCTGCTTCATAGATGACAAGTCTCTGGGATACGGATGGGACAGTTTGAAAATTGCAGATTATGACACAGGGGGCAACAGACCCGGACTGGATTACACCGGAGTAGTTACTGATATCCCATGGAGTGATCCTTGGCACGAAGTTACAGGATATCAGGGCAACTACTACAACATTAGCAGTGATCTTACCGGCAGTCTCAGGGCTGAAGGCAGTGGAATAGGTAATCTTGAGGCTTTTTTCTTTAATGGCAGTACAGTAACTCAACTTGACGCTGGCAGTGCTTACGATGTGGCAGTCAGCCTTGAGAATCCTGGAACCCTCATGCTTATGTGCAACAGTTTCGCAGGACTTGAAATGAATATTGCAGCAGGCAGCATAGGAGGAGGAAGCTTTGCTGTTTTCCCAAATCCCTGCCTGGGTGATCTGTATTTCCAGTTTACATCAACAGGTGAGTCTGTTCTCTTGTCACTATTTGACCAGACATCGGCACACGTTGAAACTGTAACACTCTCTGCAGCCTCAGGGGAAACTGTTATTACTTACACAGGTGCTTCAGAGCTTGCTTCTGGAATCTACTTCTACCGCTTCCAGCAGGGCTCCAGAACGGAAACCGGCCGTGTTGCTGTGGTTCGTTAGTGCTCTTTTACTGACTTACAATTTTCCTGATATCGAACTCACAGATATTGAAATAGATGCAGCCGGCACTGTCTGGCTGCTTCCTGTTTCAGGTCAGGTTATGATAAGATTGGATGCAGACGGTGAGCAGAACCGGTTGGAAACAGGAATAGCAGGAGTTCCTTCCGGTCTTGCAGTATCTCCCACTGGGAGATGGGCACTATCCTTTCTTAGCCCGGGGATGGTCTGCAAGTTCGACCAGGGTGATATTCTGCTGGAGGAACTAACTGTATCCAGCCCAGGTGATATTCTATTCTCCGGTTTTACTCTCTGGATCATTGATAACATTCACGGTAACATTGTTTCAGCAGATGGTGATGTTATTGCCAGAAACTGCGCAGGTAGAGATTCAAGGCTTTGTGGAGGCAGAACCGGTCAGGGAATCGTCAGTGGACCTGCAGGAGTTTTTCTAATAGAAGCAGGGGAGAT
The DNA here is from genome assembly GCA_029940175.1 of Candidatus Sabulitectum sp. Lineage (GTDB taxonomy): Bacteria > Fermentibacterota > Fermentibacteria > Fermentibacterales > JCC-6 > Sabulitectum. The sequence goes on from JAOZRM010000165.1 coordinate 6,695, forward strand.
TCCGGAAAGGATAGCAGAGCATGGTTCAGCCTGCTACACCGAAGACGGGATTCTACTGCTTGTTGACGGTACGCTGTTTACTATGGGCGGAGATACCCTGTTCACTGATCTGCCCCACTTGCGTATCTCGGCTTCCCCGGACGGTGAAACTGTAATTCTATGGGGCGATTCTGCTCCAGTGGTTCTTGAATGATACATTTTTCAGTATTTCTTTCTCTGCTGGGTTTTACAATCAGACTGGTAAGCTCCGGTGTTGAATACATGCCTCTTCC
>JAOZRM010000015.1 GCA_029940175.1 Candidatus Sabulitectum sp.
ACTGGAGAGGCTACAACAGGGATGCTCTTCCAGGAGAACTGTACTACGCTGAAATCAAACCGTCTGTTTTAAGCTTCTCTGCAGGACTTACCTACATGATATACTAGCAACCAGCCCCCGCCTTTCGGCGGGGGCTGACTTGTTATTCCAGTGAAATTATTTAACGCTAAAGGTTAATCATTCTCCGGCATGCTTCCAGGGGCCGTTTGCCATTCCACGTTCCCATATTATCTCCATGATAGACCAGGTGGAAACTGCAAACACCAGTCCGGCCATCATTCCGGCGAATTTGGTTCCTATAAGAGCGCCAGCCACAATTACACCACCGGAGATAGCTGCCATGAACAGCAGTAGAAGAGTGGAAGCAAAGGAAGTTGCCCCCCATTTGTGGATGAAACGAACTCTTGTGAGGTGTGTTCCCCAGGCCAGGAGTGGATACCCTATAAAGCCCAGAATTGGCACAGGGATGCCTCGAATGAAAAAAACCATTACAAGCCATACTGCTGTGGTGAGCAGATAGATCCACACAGCATTTCTTGCGTGCGATTTGTACCAGCCGAGATGTTCTGCGATCTCACCCAGGGCTGTCCAGATGAACACACCTCCCACTACTCCAACAAACAATCTGTGTGTAAGTTCACCAAGGAAGAATGCAACGGAGAGAGATCCTGCTGCCAGTGCAGCCAGGACAATGAATGATATCAAAACAAAACTGTCGAACCGTTCTTTGCAGCTGGTAAAAAATCGGGCACCGAGAAATTGAATCAGAAGAAACACTGACATGGCATAAAAAGAAAACAACAATGCTGATGTAGCACTGGGCTCCTGTCCTGACTGGGTGTTGACTGCCAGTGCAAGTATGTTAAATAATCCCATTGATTCCACCTTTCCAGATGTGGGAAACTAAGAAAATTTTGACAGTAGTCAAGCCTGAAGGGAACGAGGGTACCATGAGGTTTGTTTTAGTGACATTGATTCCACTTGCGCTTCTTCTTACTTCCTGCGGAGATAGAGGGTTCTCGGAGGAAATTTCCCAGCCTCCTCCAGAGTATCAGCTCATTTCCCAGGGACCCTGGTCCGTTCAGCACGATCCTCTGGATGTAGCGATCATGAAGTCACAACTTGTTTTTGTAAGTACGGAGGAATCTGCTCTGGGAAACGAAGTAGACTCTTTAAACTTTAGTAGTTCATTACCTGATTCTCTTCAGTTTAACAGAGAGTGGCATATTGGCGGTTCTTCGGTTCTTCTGTTTTCTGTCACCATCGCAGATCGCGGGGATGAGCAACTTGTCAGGCGTGCAAAAGAAGTTTGTTCCACTGCTTCAATTATCCGCCCGGATGGACTGCGATCAGTTTTTCTTTCAGATAGAACTGGTGCTGATATCGACCTGGAAAGAGCCTCCACCGCAGTGGAACCTCCTCCTGAAATAACACATCATCTCATGGTTTACTTTCAGCAGGACAGCTCAAGAAGCCGTCTTGAAATAATTGACTCACTTGTTGTAGACTTCAGACGAAGCAATGCCGATTCCCTGGCCTTCACTTTCGTACACAGGGATGCCAGCTCGGTGATCTCATCAACCGCCGGTGTATTCAGAAGGGGCAGTTCGCTGAATCAATACCTCTGTTATGCTGATTCATCCGGGATATATACCGGTGTATTCCACAACAGCTTTCATATCAACATTCCATATCTGGACTCCAGAGGGAGAGTCAGTGTTCAATCCAGACTTACTTCTGCTTACCTGTCCGGCGATGCCTACTATCCGATCTCAGCTGTACCGGAGAATTACATTGTTCAGATATTCCTCCCTGATTCCATTTCATCATGGACGCCACTCATAAGAGGAGAGTCTCCTGATGAATGGTTTTCCAACCCGGGCGGGATTGTGGGCGGGCTTCTTATAGCAATAGGCAATTATGCGGAGAAGACACTTTTCCCAAGATACAAAATGCTTGTTCTTGAGGGCTCTCCAATATCTGCAATAGACAGTATTGCAGTTGAGAAAATTGCCTCAGTGCTGCGAAATTCCCTTGATTTTCCATCAGCTGAGTTTACTTTTGTGGAAATCATTAATCCCGATGGTCCGGTGGTAACAACAGCATTTGGCGGAATGCTGTTTTCAAGAGGCTCTCTGGAAATCCTGGCAGATGTGTCAGCATGGGGTGATAATCTGGCAAATGGAATTGTTCCACCAGGAAGTAATATTCTTATCGATGCAGCAGAGGGTATTCTGCTGCAGTCTCTTCAGCTTGATCCTGTTCTTTCTGATATGCTGGCCGCGTGGATTCCTTTAAGATATTATGCTGAAAATACTGAGGATAAAACCCGTGTGGCGTTTATGAGGAGTGTATACCTGAAGTACTATCTTTATAACACTGCTAATCTTGGAGGAAATGGAAGTACACCTGTTATAGCAGAGTATGCTCTTGGAGATCCTGTACTTAATGATTCACCCCTTAGACGTTTCGTGGTTGGGGGGAAGGGAGTTATTGTTCTTGAATATCTGTATTCTTTAAGGATGTTGAATCGTCTGCCTTACCTGCTGCAGGATTTCACACACGCTTCCAGTGGTAACTTCTGGTTGAAGATATCATCAAGCCTCCGGGTTTACCGGGATACAGACAAGTATGATGCACTCAGAGCCCTGTTTTACCAGCCGGGAATACCGCAGATTCATGTGGAGTGGTGGGAAGAGGATGAGAAAATTCTTATGGATCTGGTTGAGTTTCAACCGGGATTAACCTTTGATTTAGACTTCAGTCAGTGTGAGTTGCACTTTTCGGATACAACCGTTACCAGAACTCTTATGCCTTCAATAGTGCCGGGATTAATTCAGTGTACATCAGGTATTCCAGAGCATGGCGAGGTCACTGCTATTGATCTGAACCATGCTGGTATAATTCCTGTGGATCTTATGTACAAGAGAGTGCTGGATGGAGGGCAATAATGATTCCTCAGAGAGAGATCAATAATCTAACCGCTCTGATCAGAAAGTATAACAGGCAGTACTACACCCAAAATGCATCAGACATCACCGATGCTGAGTACGATGCTTTAATGAACAGACTTATCTTTCTGGAGAGGGAGAACCCCGAGCTGCACTCTGATGATTCCCCCACGGCCAGAGTTGGCTCGGTACCGCTGGCCAGTTTCTCCACCGTTATTCATGATCCGCCAATGCTCAGCCTGTCAAATGTTTTCACCAGTGAAGATTTCCTTGCGTTTCACTCAAGAGTGCTCTCTGAGCTGGGAAAAGATCAGGTAGAGTATTCGGTGGAACCAAAACTGGATGGTGTTTCCCTTGCTCTTGTGTACGAGAACTCTGTGCTTGTTTCAGCCGGCACCAGAGGTGACGGGGTCAGGGGAGAGGATGTTACAGAAAATGCAAGAACCATTCGTTCAATCCCACTGAGGTTAGATACCAGCCAATCAGTTAGTGTGGAGATCCGTGGAGAGGTTTTCTTCATGACGAAAGATTTCCAGGTTATGAACAGAGAAAGGGAAGAAGCCGGTAAATCCCCCTTTGCAAATCCCAGAAACGCCACCAGTGGATCCCTCCGCCAATTGGACAGCACAGTAACTGCCGGTCGACCACTTTACTTTATTGCTTACGCATCAGGTCACAATCCCCCTGGATTGAAAACACAGGAAGAGCTTTTTCAGCAACTCCACCTGTGGGGTTTCCATATTAATTCCATGAACAGTATCTGTAATTCTCCAGCACAGGTTGTTTTAGCTTACAATAACCTTGTTGATAATCGAGTAGATCTTCCAATGGAAATTGACGGGATGGTGATCAAACTCAACAGCTTTTCCCAGCGGGGAGACATTGGTTCCCTCTCCCGTGCTCCCAGGTGGGCTACAGCCTGGAAATTTCATGCAGAAGAAATGTCAACTACTCTTATTGACATCGAGGTGCAGGTGGGCCGCACAGGGAGGCTTACTCCAGTTGCCAGACTTGAACCGGTGCAGGTTGGCGGTGTTGTTGTTACCAATGCCACTCTTCACAATCAGGATGAGGTGATCAGAAAAGATGTTCGAGTGGGGGATATCGTTCTTGTTCGCAGAGCCGGGGATGTAATTCCTGAGGTTGTAACCAGTCTTCCCCCGGAAGATGGTGAAAGAGGCAGGGAATTTCAGATGCCTGACGAATGCCCTGTGTGTAAGGGACCTGTAGTGCAACCAGAGGGGGAGGTTAACCTCTACTGCATTAACCCGTCGTGTGAAGCTAGAATAAGAAGGAGTCTCCAGCACTGGGCCTCCAGGAAGGCTCTGGATATTGACGGACTGGGTAAACAGCTTTGCGGGCAGCTGGTTGACGCAGGTATGGTGAATTCCATTGCCGATCTCTACAGCCTTAACTATCACGAACTCACTGCTCTTGAAAGAATGGGTGAGTTAAAGGCAACCAAACTGTTTACCGCACTGGAGAAAAGCAGAAAGAGTTCTCTGAGTCGTTTCTTAACAGGCCTGGGTATTCCCGGTGTTGGAGAAGTGGCTTCAAGGGACATTGCAGCCGAATTTACGACCCTGGAAGCTCTTGGAGGCGCCCCAGAGGAAGAACTACTTGCAGTTAAGGGTATTGGTCCGGTTACGGCGCTGGCCATCAGGAGATTCTTTACAAACCCCATAACATCTGATGTGATTGAGCAGCTGATCAAAGCTGGTTTCCATCCTGTGGAAGAAGCAACAGGCAGGGGTTCTTCTCTTGCAGGAGAAACCATTGTTTTTACAGGAACACTGGCAATGCCCAGACAGAAAGCCAAAGAGCTGGCAATGAAAGCAGGGGCGAAGGTTACGGGAACAATTACCGGTAAGACAACCATCCTGGTTGCAGGAGAGAATGCCGGTTCAAAGCTGAAAAAAGCTGAGAAACTGGGAGTCAGAGTGGTATCAGAGCAGGAATTTCTGGAATCTGCTGTTGACTGAATTCGTTTTTCATGAAAGAATCAACCTTGTATATCTGGATGACAGCTCCCTGAATTGCAAGGTTAGCAGTTTTTTATTCGGAAGAAAAGCGCCGTATCGGTTGATACGGCGCTTGAGAGCGAATTTAGTTCTTTGCCTTGAAGTCGTTCATGAAGTCCACAAGAGCTGAAACTGATTCGTAGGAAACAGCATTGTATGTGGAAGCACGGCATCCTCCAACAGAGCGGTGGCCCTTAAGACCCATGAGACCCTTCTCTGCGCCTTCGGCTATGAATTTTTTCTCGAGTTCTTCTGAAGGAAGCTTGAATGTGACATTCATGAAGCTTCGGCTTGCAACATCCTGTACATGGGGTCTGTAGTAGCCGTTGCTGTTGTCCATGGTGCCGTAGAAGAGATCAGCCTTTTTCTTGTTAAGTGCAGCGATACCTTCGAGGCCGCCATTCTCAAGTATCCATTCCATCACAAGACCTACGATGAATACAGGAAGACTCGGAGGGGTGTTGAAAAGGCTGTCTTTCGCGATATGAGTTCTGTAGTTGACCATTGTGGGGATGTCTTCTCTGGCTGTGTCTGCAAAACTCTTCTTTATGATGATTGCAACTGTTCCAGACGGGCCAATGTTCTTCTGAGCACCTGCATAGATCAAACTGAACTTGCTGAAATCCATTGGATGTGAAAGGAAATCACTGGACATGTCGCAGATATGAGGCACATCTCCCGTATTCGGGAAGTTCCACATTTCGGTACCGTAAATGGTGTTGTTGCTTGTTGTATGGACATATGCAGCGCCGGGAGTGAGATTGAACTCTTTCGGAATGTATGAGAAGAGTTTGTCTTCGCTTGATGCTGCAACATTAACCTTGCCGAAGTACTTTGCTTCCTTTATTGCTTTTTTCGACCAGGCGCCGGTATTCACATAGTCAGCAGTCATGCCTTCTTTGAGGAAGTTGAAAGGTATATGGAAGAACTGGGAGCTTGCGCCGCCGCCAACGAACAGAACAGCGTATTCATCCGGGTTGAGCCCCATTATTTTAAGCATGTTGCTCTGTGTTCTCTTGAACATCTTATCGAAAGGCTTGGATCGGTGGGATATCTCCATGACTGACATTCCCTGTCCGTCGAATTCAAGAACTCCCATTTCTGCTGCTTTTTTGACCACTTCGTAAGGAAGTGCTGCGGGTCCGGCAAAGAAGTTATGTACTCTGCGAGCCATTACTGCCTCCATTTGTCTTTAGAACCGTTAATTGGAAGAATCTGCCAAAGGGCAGGTGAACACAGGAACCATACAGAAAGAACTACCTTTTTTGCAATAGCTATATCTTCTTATTGCTGGCCGGCTCTCCTGAAAAGCCAGATACCAAGTATTACGAAAACAACTTCCGGCAGAGCGGCTGCAAGAATGGGCTCCAGTGCACCTTTATGACCCAGCGTCTGTCCGAATCTGGCCAGTGAGAAGAAGATGAATCCCAGAAGCACAGCAAGGCCGATACTGGTTGATTTCCCGCTTCTCGGGTTGTTCGTGGCTAGAGGAGCCCCTACGAGAACCATGATAAGTGTTGAAAAAGGGAAGAAGAGGGTTAGCCAGAACTCCACAAGGTCACCGGTTGGATTTCCTCCGGCGGTTCTTACCCTTTCGATATGTTCCCGGAGCTGGAAGATATTCATTTCAGCAGCGCTTTTTCTTCTGCTTCCAAAATCCTCCGGTGTATCCGCTATCTCCGGTAGAGGCAGAGTATCATGGAGGATAAAGGACATTTCACCGGAGGGTGAGAATCTTCTCTCCTCTGCTGTTATTCCAGTCCACACTGAATCCATGAATACCAGTCGCCGGGCATCCACCCTCCTTGTAACTCGCAGGCTATCGTCGAACCACTCCACAATACCCCTGGAAATGTTTGCCTGTCTTCCGTCAAAAAGCCCTATCTCTACAATTGCTCCGTCCAGTGTTCTGTGAGCAAAGTCGTTTCGCATCAGGTAGTTAATGGGGTCTCTGCCGTCAATCTCCACCCTTTTTACCTGTGCCTGCAGGTAGTTTGCGTCCGCCATGACAAAGTCTCCAACAACCAGTGTAAATACGCTGATGATAAATCCTACGAATATCAGAGGCAGAAATATCCTTGGAATGGAAACACCGGAAGCACGCATTGCCGTTAGTTCGTTGTTCTTTGCCATTCCCGTCACGAGAAGAAGAGAGCAGATCAAAACGGCTATTGGTGTTACCAGAACTATGATGTAAGGCAGACCGTAGAAATAGTATCTCAGGAAAGTCATCACAGTGACATCTTTGTCTACCCATCTGCTGAAGTGATCAAAGGCATTTACTGTAACAAATATTACGGTGAATGAAAGAACCGCCATGAAGATCATCCTGATAAAGTGCCAGCCCAGGTATCTGTCCAGCAATTTCACTTACGGCTTCCTTTTCTTTTGAGTCTCTGTATGAGTTCCTTGAAGTCAGGGAGTGGAATTGGATGCCCTTCGCGCATACTTCTGTAAGTGAGGTATACACCCAGCGCACCAAGTAAAATATTGGGAGACCACATAGCAGCCCATGCAGCTACTCTTCCCCGGTCTGCCATTTGCTCACCGGCGATAAGGAAGAAGTAATAAACAAGTATGAAAACCAGGCTCATGGATACAGCCAGCCCTGTATTGGAATTTTTTGAAGATAGTCCAAGTGGTACACCAAGAAGAACGAATACTATGCAGGCGAAAGGTATTGAGTACTTTTTGTGAATTTCGACATTGTATTTGCCGATGTTCTTTTGAAGATTGTTTACCTGTTCATTCAGTAGTATGAGATCAGTGGATGTTCCTGTGAGCAATGTCATGGAGTTTCTTATTCTTCTGGTACTGTCTCCCAGAGCAACAGGATTGTCTCCGTTGTGTACTGATGCCATAAAAGAATTTGCAACAGTGGATATGCTATCGACAAGAAGGGTTTTCCGCTCACCCAGGCTGTCCACAAAAATTCCCATCTGTTCTGCAGACATTTCCCTGTCACCTCTGCTGTTTCTGTCGTGTCTGACAAGTTCCTCAGATCGGGCAATATCAATTATGTATGAGCTGAAAGAGGCATATCTGTAGCCGTTTATGCGATCCTTTTCGTGCATCTGACCATCTTCCAGCGTCAGTCTGAGATGATTGGCACCCACAGGTTCCATGGTGCCCTCCATGGCTGTGATAGTTCGGTCCGGGGCTCCCGGAGCACTTGTGTGAATGATCACTCCTATCAATTTGCCTGTAAGATCATCCTTTTCCTGTACAAATATCCTGTAGTTATCGATCTCATCAACAAACATCCCCGGTTCTATTCTTGCAGTTGGTCTCATTGTTCCAATATCCAGGAGAAGATTTCTGGCAACATGGTTAGCCTCAGGAAGAATGCTGTTGTTGAACACCACAAGAATGCCTGCAATGATCAGTGCAACCATTCCAAGGGGAAACATTATGTTGTAGATGCTGGCTCCACTGGCTTTCATGGCAGTGATCTCAAGATCTCCCGACAATCTGCCAACGGCAATAAGAATACCTGCAAGAACTCCCATTGGAACAACCACAGCAATCATCGACGGGAGAAGAAGCAGGAAGATCTCTACAACAATGCGCATGGGAACGCCTTTGCTTACAATGAGATCCAGCAGATCCAGAAGCTTGTCAAGAAGCATTATGAAAGTAAACAGCCCCAGAGACAGCAGAAATGGAGGAAAGAACTCTTTCAGAACGTAAACTTGCAACTTTTTCATTAAATTCCCATGATAGACGCTTGCTTTACTGGTGGCGAACGATGAATTATAGCAACGTCGAGGTTCCCTGTCATTCCGGGAACATGGTGCCGGTGATTGGATAGTACTTACGAGGTGAAATGAAAAGACTTTTAATTACAGGACTGTTTGTTTTAATTGCATCACGAGCAGGTGCTGTGGGTGGAGTGCGCAGTTATGCACTGATCGACCAGCATCCGGGCTACTGGTATCAGGATTCCATCCCGTGGCTGGTGAGTCTTCCTTCAACTCAGGTTGAGGTCTGGTCCAGCCTTATGGGTAACGGCATCAGTTACAGACTGGTTTACAAAGGGTATCCTCTTGCCACATCAAGAACATGGACCCTTTCCAGCGTACGATCCCGACTGATAGGCTGGAGTACATGGAAGGAGTGGACCGAGGCGAATGCTCGGAACGGTATTCGCAACAGTGGTACCAGGGGGAGTCTTGTTCCCACCATTTACCTTCCGTTGAATATGCCCGGGCTTATCGGTGACGCCATTGGTACAGGCGGTCAGCTAGACATTTCCGGCCATCAGACCATTTCAGTCTCAGGGGTCAGCCATATCTATCCCAACAGAGTGAATGTTGAAGGATCCAGCACTTCCCTTTTTCCCGATCTTAAGATGGAGCAGGACCTCCGTATACGCCTTGACGGAACCATCGGTGAAAAGATCCATGTTGCAGTTGACCATGACAGCCAAAGGCAGATCGGTTCAGACTACAGCGTGAGTCTCAGCTACGATGGAGATGATGATGAAATAATTCAATCTATTGAACTGGGAGATGTGAACCTCTCCATCACAGGCCCTGAGTTCATTAGTTATTCTATTCCACATCAGGGGCTCTTTGGAGCGAAGTTGATTGCCCAGGCCGGTCCATTTGACATCACTGCCATTGCCAGCAAAGAGGGGAGTTCCACAGAGAGCTCAGATTTTGTGGGGCAGGCTTCCCTGGTAAACGATTCCATACTGGATATCCACCCGGCCAACAACTACTTTTTCCGGGCTTTTCCCGATACTGTTGAAGCGCCCTTCATGGATCCTAACCATATCAGGGTGTTTATTGATGATGGTGATGCTACCAACAATGTAGAGACTGGTGCTGTTGAGGGGTCCTGGTTCATACCCAATCCTTCTGGAGGTGAGGATACCGAATCAGGAAAGTGGTGGGATGAGCTTACTCCAGGTATAGAGGGAGATTTTGTACTGGTTGACTCCAGTCGAACCATAAGATTTCTCAGACCGGTGAATGATACCTACGTTGTTGCAGTGGCCATGATCACTACCGGCGGAGATACAGTAGGAACAGCTCCTTTTGGTGGCCCCTACGATTTGAAATTGATAAAGGAGTCGAATCAGCTTTCCACTGATCTGACCTGGCAGTATGAGATGAGGAATTATTACTTCCTTGGTGCCAACAACATAGTGCGGGAAAGTTTTAACTGTGATATTTTTCTTCAACGACCCGGTGAGGATCCAACCTCTGTTCAGGATGGAATTCCCTTCACCCAGGTTCTTGGTCTTGATACAAACAACGACGGTCTCATGTACGACGAGGATCTCACCATGGACTGGGAGAACGGTTTTGTTATTTTTCCGGATAACCGTCCTTTTGCCAGTGATGCCCTTGAATACCCGAATAACATTGTCTATACAGAGAAGAATCCTACAGCTAACCAGTCGCTTTACTACATGCGAGTAAGCTACAGAGCTGCTTCAACCACGTATTCTCTGGGGCACATGGGGATTGTGGAAGGCAGTGAGAGAGTAACATTGACCGTTGCCGGGCAGGCGAGAACACTTGTGCGGAACACGGACTACTCCATCATTTACGAAGTGGGTCTTCTTACCCTCATGGGTGAAGCGGCGGATCTTGCCCAGGATCCGGCAAATACCCTCAGGGTGACTTTCGAATACGTTCCTTTCTTCAGTTCTGTGTCCAAAACACTTCTGGGCACCCGAGTAGTTTACAACATGGGTTCACATTCCTGGCTGGGCGGAACCATGATGTATGAGAATGCCAATTCACCAGAGACACGCCCAAGGGTTGGTGAAGGGTCTTTTGGAACCACAGTATTCGATGTGGATGTTCATCTGGAGACCAGACCGGAATTCCTTACAGATATGGTGAATCACATCCCGCTTATCACCACAGAGGCAGAGAGTCGAGTGGTTCTCTCCGGTGAAGTGGCTGTGAGTCTGCCTTCCGGAGAAAGCAAGGCGTGGCTGGATGACATGGAAGGATCTGAATCCACATTCCCGCTTGGCCAGTCAAGATCCGCCTGGTTTTATTCTTCAAAGCCCAGATCAGGCTCTGAACTGCTCTTTCCAGTTGGAGAATCCAGATGGTTCAACGTAACAGACAGATGGTCTCTCCATGATATTGTACCCGGTGAAACAAGTAATGATGCTTTAAAGAAGATCAGTGGTGTTCTTCAGTTCGTCTTTACTCCTGATGAAGGGAATCCCACCCATTCATGGGGTGGATTCCAGCGATGTATTGAGCGCTACGGAACTGATCTTTCCAGCAAAACCCACCTGTCCCTTTATGTTAGAGCTACCGGTTGCGCTAGCGGTGCCAATCTTTACATTGACCTTGGTGAGAGGGTCGATGAGGACACTTACTGGCTCGAAAGGGTCGGTGATGATCTGATCAGACAAGCTAACGGTTTGCTTGATACTGAGGACACGAACTCAGACGGAATCAGGTCCACAACGGAGGATACTGGGCTTGATACTCTTCATTCTGCGGATGAACCGGGGTACAACAGCTCAAGTAATTCTGATCCCAACCAGGATAATTACAGGTACAATGCATCTGACCCGATTGCCACAAGATTCAATGCCATTAACAACTGTGAGAGCAACGGAAGGCTGGACACAGAGGATTTGAACAGGAATGGTGTTCTCGACACAACAAACACTTTCTTCAGGGTGAGAATTCCTCTTGACGATCCGGATTACATAGTATCCACCAGTTCCACCGGATGGATGCTGATACAGATACCTGTGGATGATTCCACGCTGGTTACAATTCCAGGATTTTGCTCTGGTACTCCCACCTGGGAGAAAATTACCTATGCTCGAATCTGGGTAGATGGATTCACACAGCAGGATACTCTTGAGTTTTATGACATTGGCCTGGTTGGAAACAGATGGAAGCCTAACAGCGTTACAGTTTGGGAGCAGATTGGTGTTCCAGTCCAGCCTGAGGAGAGTTTCACCGTTTCTGTGGTGAACAACCGTCAGAATCAGGATTACATCAACAATCCAACACCGGGAATTGACCCCGGAGATGATCAGTACGGAGATGTTAAACTCGAACAATCCATCAGTCTTGAATGTGCAGATATACTTGGGGGGCATGAAGGTGTGGCGAGGCAGACCTTTTATTCTATAGAGAACTACACTCAGTACCGCTCCTTAAGTTTCCCATTTTACGGGACTTCCCCAGGGGGAGAACTGTTTTTTCAGATGGGAAGAGACAGCTTGAACTACTACGAGATCACTGCAGATGTCCAATCAGGGTGGCAGTTGGTAGAGGTTGAAATTCAGGATCTTGTTGATTTGAAAACATTGAAGGACCTTACAGAAGAAAACATGCTCAGGTCAGGAGATCTTGCAGTGGTGGGTAATCCATCCCTGTCAGAAGTCATGATGCTGGGGCTCGGAGTAAGAAATACTGACCAGACGGCTCTCACGAATCAGGTTTGGGTTGATGACATAACAGTAAAGGGTCATTATCTCGAACCCGGCAGGGCGCACAGGATAACTGGCGACATTGATTTCGCAGATATGCTTCTGATCACAGGTGATTACAGAATGGTTGATGATGATTTCCACGGACTGGGAAGAACCAGTGGTACCGGCACAACAGTTACCAGATATACTGCTTCCTCCACTCTGAACCTGGACAGATTCTCCCCACCTGTATGGAACTGGTCACTTCCGGCAACTTTTGCGTGGAACAGGAGTTTCTCAGAGCCAAGATATGCCACCAACAGCGACATACGGCTGGAGGGGGATGAGACGTGGGAGTACCGAACAGAGTCAAACAACTGGGACACATCCATTCAATGGAGAAGGAACGGACGATCCGATGACTTTGTGGGACGATATTTCCTGGATCCTATTCATGTAAGACATGCAATGGGTAAAGGGTGGGGCAGGGCTCCTTCAACTCGAGATTCAACCCGGAATGAGAATGTATCGTTCACCTATGATCTTCATCTTGGGCGTATGAGTCTATTCCGGATGCCGATTCTGGAGGATATCAGACTAAGACCTACTAGAATTGGATTTGGTATTGGCTGGAGACGTGGAAGAAGTGTGATGTATGACATCGCCAATGAAGATACTGTTCTAACCAGAGATGATACAGAGCGAGTGCTTCTTACAGACGGCAATGTTGCATTCAACCCCTGGAAGGGGCTTACCGCCAGCTATAATCTTGCCGTTGGCCGAGACATGTATTACCCCTGGGATGAGCCGTACACTGGTGTTAACATAGGACGAGAGGTTTCACGCAATCAGAATGCAGCTTTGAGCCAGGAATTGAACTTCTGGAATTATCTTAAGCCCAGAGTCAGCTGGGACACCAGATATGGAATGTCAAGACTCAGTCCCCATTCCTCAACAGGAGCTGACACCCTCAGTCGGCCTGATGTGGGCAATGATGCAACAGCCAGACTTAATCTCAGAGTGGGATTGGCTCATACAATTAGATCTGTAGCAAGGTTAAGAGATGAAAGGCTTGATGAGGAAGCGGTGCCAGGCAGCCCCAGATGGCTTTTAAGCAAGATGGAGAGATGGGCTGATAGGATAACCGATCCGAACATTGTTTTCAGCAGATCCAGAGGCAGTGATTACAAGGATGTACCCTTCACACCATCTGCATCCTATCAGTTTGGTCTTGAACCTGATATTGCTGGGCTTGATCCTTACAACAAAACTACATCAAATTCCATTCAGATCTCCGGTGGTTTCAGACCAACCAACACAATGTCTGTGAGAATAGAGTACAACGATTCCGAGAACAGCAGTTTTTATTCCGGCTTTTGGAACCGGACTGATAATACAACATGGCCTTCAGTTTCAGTTTCATGGAGCGGACTGGAGAGATATCAACCACTTGCTTTCCTAAGATCCGGTTCAGTCAGTAGTGGTTACCGCCTGGAAACCAGCACGTCATCGCGGATTGAGAATGACAGCCTGACCCCTGTGAGTAAGACGGAAACTTCAAGGTGGAGTCCACTGATCAGCTTTACAGGTTCATTTGACAACAAGGTTCAAGTGACAATTTCAGACAACATGTCCACTGCTGAAACAAGGAACTACACTGGAACTTCCGCAGTTGTTCGCTCTGGAAGCAATTCAGCACAGTTTAAGCTTTCCTATAGTTTCAGTGCTCCCGGGGGCATAGCCATCCCCATTCCATTTCTAAACCGAATGAGGCTGTCTTTCCGTAGCGACCTGACTACAGCTCTCTCCATTACCAGATCAACCACTAGTAGCGAGGTCACTGGTGGACAGACAGGAGAAACACAAGTTCAGTCAGACAAGACAGAGTGGAGAATAGAGCCTTCTGCATCATATGATTTCGGTACTGTTACAGCATCAATGACAGCTATTTACGGTTGGAAAAAAGACAAAGTCAACAACCAGTATGACCAGAAAGATGTTGGGTTGAATCTCTCTGTAACAATCAACTTTTAATACTGCTATTGACATTACAGCAATATGATTAAAAGATATGTATTCGTGTGCCCGTATTTACCGGTTTGAGGCAAGGAAGAGGTTTTAATGAAACTGGGCCAGATGTTGCTTAAAGCAGGGCTTCTTGATCAGGGGCAACTTGAAAATGCTCTTGAACATCAGAAAAATGAGGGTGGCAGGTTAGGATATAACCTGGTAAAGATGAACCTGATATCAGAAGAAAACCTGAATGATTATCTTGCACGACAGAATCGCATTGAAGCAATAAACATTGACGCTAGTGATATTCCCAAAGATGTACTGAATCTTGTTCCGGCAAAACTTGCCTTGAGCTATGAAGTTATCCCGGTGGAGAGGAAAGGCAGGAAACTTGTTCTTGCTATGGCTGATCCTCAAAATCTTTTCTCAATTGATGACTTAAGATTCTCTCTCAGTATGGAGATTGAACCTCATATTTGTGCATCTTCAATGATACAGAGGGCCCTGCATAAATTCTATGGCGCCACAGATGCAATTGTTCCTGTTGAGGATGCTGAAAAAGAGAAGCAGAAGCAGGAGGAATTTGAATCTTCCGATGAAGATCTCATTATTGGTGATGAGGCCTTTTTCACCCTTATTGAGGAGGAGGAAGAAGAGGAAGAGGATGAGGATCTTACAATGGACCTCTCCAATTCTCCTGTTGTTAAACTGGTGAACAGCGTTATTGCAGATGCTGTAAAAAGAGGTGCCAGTGATATTCATTTTGAGCCCTTCGAGAAGTTCATCAGGATCAGGTACAGAATAGATGGTGTTCTTCATGAGATCATGAGACCCAGCAGAAAATACAGACAGGCAATGGTCAGTCGACTGAAGATTCTGGGTAACATGAACATAGCAGAGCACAACCTGCCGCAGGATGGCAGGACGAAAGTGCGGGTAGGTGATCGTTTTGTTGATATGCGTCTTTCAACATTACCTACTCTCTTCGGGGAGAAGGTAGAGATTCGTCTTCTTGACCGCTCTATGGTGCAGCTCAACCTTGATGTTCTCGGGTTCGAGGAAGAGACTCTGTACCAGTTCAGGAGAGGTATCAAGCGTCCCTACGGCATCGTTCTTGTCACAGGTCCCAGTGGAAGTGGAAAAACAACCACTCTTTATTCAGCTCTTACAGAGTTGAACGATGTGGGTGTTAACATCATGACTGCTGAGAATCCAGTTGAGTTTAATCTCAACGGTATCAATCAGGTTCAGATGAACGCTGACGTGGGTCTTTCATTCGCCAAAGCTCTTCGTGCATACCTCAGACAGGATCCGGATATCATCATGGTTGGAGAAATAAGGGATCAGGAAACCAGTGAGATCGCAATCCGAGCTGCGCTCACCGGCCACCTTGTTCTTTCCACCGCTCACACCAATGATGCACCAAGCACGATAAACAGACTTGTGGATATGGGAACCGAACCGTACATGCTTAGTACTTCCCTGGTCTGTATCTGCAGCCAGAGACTGATAAGAAAGGTGTGTAACAACTGCAAAACACCTGTAATGGTTCCCCGGGAAGCCATGCTGGAGGCAGGTATTGAACCGGAAAGATTCCAGGGAACTACTTTCTATGAGGGTACTGGCTGTTCCAAGTGTAATCAGACCGGTTACAGAGGCAGAGTAGGTATCTACGAAGTCATGCAGATCGATGATGATATACGTGCTCTTATCGAGGGAGATGCAAACAGTGTTGATCTGGAGAAAGCAGCGCTGGAAAAAGGTATGATCAACCTGCGTGAGGCTGCTCTTAGAAAGCTTGAACGGGGTTTAACAACATTTGATGAAGTAATCAGGGAGACTGTTTCGAATGTATAACCGTTTGGCAATGGTTCTGTTACAGTCAGGTCTTGTTGAGCAGGAGGATATCAACAGGATTGCAGGTGAATGGGGGCCCGGTGAAACTGCTCTTGCAGAGGCTCTTGTTCTTGGAGGACAGGTTACTGAAGAATTGATAACCGAGTTCCTTGCGGAAATTTACGGAATTGATCCAATTTACCTTAACGAAACAAAGCTGTCGCCTTCCAATGCGGTGATGCTCAACGAATCTTTTGCCAGAGAGAACCTTGTGGTTCCGGTAAATGTGGAGGATAAAACTCTGTTCGCCGCCATGGCAGATCCTGCAAATCTTTACGTAATTGATGAGATCAAGTTTGCAACTGGTATGGAAGTAGTTATTTACGCTTCCGCCCCTTCCGCTCTGAGAAGGGCTCTTGATGATGTTTACGGGCAGATCGATGCACTGGTCAGCGTTGACGATACTCTCGATGACTACGATGAGGATGAGGATTCTCTTGAAGAGGTGTCCAGTCTTGAGGGCGATGAATACGAAGAGGATTATGACCTCGAGGAGGATCTTGGTGGAGAGTCAGACGCACCGGTAATCAAGTTTGTTGATGGAATGATTGCCAGAGCAGTGCGTACAGAGGTATCAGACATTCATATTGAGCCCTATGAAAAATTTCTTAGAATCAGATTCAGGCGTGATGGTATATGCACAGAGGTTTACAAGATCAATCCAAACATGCAGAATCCCATTCTTTCCAGACTGAAAATTATGTCCGGTATGAATATCGCCGAGCGCAGGCGTACTCAAGACGGCAGGATCAAGGCACGGGTTGATAACAGAATAATTGATTTTCGCGTTAATGCAGTTCCAGGTATTGACGGAGAGAAGATCGTGCTCCGAATTCTTGACAGGGGTAACCTTCAGCTTGATCTCCGGGATCTGGGTTTTCCAGCAGATGCCTTGAAAACCTTCCTTGCCGGAGTGAATTCCCCCTTTGGCATTGTTCTAGTTACAGGCCCGACAGGCAGTGGTAAAACCACCACTCTCTATTCAGCTCTCAGTTCTCTCAATACTCCAGCTGTTAATATTCACACCGCAGAAGATCCTGTGGAGTACAATATTGACGGACTGGTTCAAACTCAGATTGATTTCACAATGGGGTACAATTTTGCGGCTGCACTCAAGGCAATATTGAGGCAGGACCCCAATATAATCATGGTTGGAGAGATAAGAGATTTTGAAACCGCTTCAATTGCAATAAAAGCGGCCTTGACAGGGCAGCTTGTTTTCTCCACAATACATACAAATGATGCTCCCGGTACTATCAACAGGCTTGTTGATATAGGGATCAAGCCTTTTCTTGTTTCCAGTGCCATACGAACCATAATGGCTCAGAGGCTTGTAAAGACAATCTGCAAGAGGTGCAGCCAGCCCTATATATGGCCTGATGCTGAGTTAAAGGAGGTTGGTATCGATCCTGCAGAGATGTCTGGAATCAAAACAAGAAAGGGTGCAGGATGCTCCAAGTGCGGGGGATCTGGTACAAAAGGCAGGAAAGGTATATACGAAGTACTTACTCTGGATAAGGAGTTGAAACAGGCGGTGATCAACCGTGTTTCATCCACAGATTTACGGTTACTGGCAGTTAAGAACGGAATGCGTACATTGAGGATGGATGCTGTTGCAAAATTCAAAAAGGGTATGATTACGCTGGAGGAAGTGGCAAGAGTTACAGCTGATGACGAGGAGGATGTGAAGATTGCAGCGATGAACTGTAAGCTGGAGAAGCAGATCAGTTCAATTTCATCTTAGTATAACCCCGCAAGGAGGGTAGCATGAATATAAAAATGCTCCTGAAGGAAATGATGGAGAGAAGGGCCACGGATCTTCATCTCACTGTTGGTGCTCCCCCAACTATAAGAATTGACGGGGAGTTGACCAGAATGGAATACGATCCGCTGACTCCCAACGAGACACAGTCGTTGGTGTACAGTCTTTTGAAAGATGATCAGAAGAAGCGATTTGAGCTTGACAAGGAGCTGGATTTCGCATTCGGTATCAAGGGGCTGTCAAGATTCAGAGCTAATGTTTTCACGCAAAGAGGATGTGTAGCAACTGCCATCAGAGTTATCCCGTACGAGATAATGGGTTTTGAAGAACTTGGGCTTCCCGACATTATTGCCAGCCTTGCAGACAAGAGGCAGGGGTTGATCCTGGTTACAGGTCCCACCGGTTGTGGAAAATCGACCACAATCGCCTCAGTAATAAGGAGAATTAATGGCAGGCGTCGTTGTCACATAATTACCATTGAAGATCCGATTGAGTATGTGCATCACCATAACAAGAGTATTGTAAATCAGCGGGAAATTGGCAGTGATACTGAATCATTCGCTCAGGCTCTCAACTACCTTCTCAGGCAGGATCCCGATGTGGCACTTATCGGTGAGATGCGCGGGTTGGAAACAATGTCGGTTGCTTTGAATGTTGCTGAAACCGGTCACCTTACTCTGGCCACTCTGCACACCAACTCCACATACGAGTCAATTAACAGGATCATTGATACATTCCCTGCTTCGGCCCAGTCGCAGGTTCGAAGTCAGCTTTCTTTCGTTTTACTGGGAGTACTGACACAGCAGTTGATACCCAGACAGAGGGGCACAGGGCGTTCTCTCGCATCGGAAGTACTCATATGCACACCTGCAGTGAAAGCCTGTATCAGGGATGATAAGCTTCATCAGATCTATGGTATGATGCAGGCCGGGCACAAGCATGGAATGCAGACTATGAATCAGTCGCTTTACAGGCTATACTACAACAGGGAGATTACCAAGGAATCGGCACTTGAGCGATCAAGTAATCCTATTGAACTTGAACAGATGATGTTGACAGGAAGAGATATTTTATAAAGGGAGGTGCCTATGGGCGAATTTCAATGGACGGGGACTAACCGGCAGGGAAGGACCTTGAATGGAACCATGGAGGCTAAATCCCGTGGGGAAGTCAAGGAACTCCTGGAAGCCAGGGGAGTTGTGGTTACCAATATCAAGGGTGGATTCGACATGGCCACCTTTGGAGTTATCGGTTCCGGAGTAAAACCCAAAGAGCTTTCCACGTTCACCAGACAGTTCAGTGTTATGATCAATGCAGGTCTTCCTCTGGTCGGATGTCTTCAGATCCTGGGGAGGCAGCAGGAGAACAAGGTTTTCAAAAACATTATTGTGGAAGTAACAAGTGATGTGGAAAAGGGTGGCACACTGGCCGAATCTCTTGGAAAACACAAAAAAGTGTTCAGTGAGCTTTTTGTGAACATGGTGGCCGCCGGTGAGCAGGGCGGTATTCTGGATACCATTCTTGCCAGGCTGGCGGACTATCTTGAAGACGCAGCAGCCCTGCAGTCCAAGATAAAGAGTGCAATGATGTATCCGCTTGTTGTATTTGTTGTTGTTATTGTAGCAACTCTGGCCATGCTTCTTTTCGTTATTCCCATATTCCAGAAGATGTTCGAGGACATGGGTGGTCAGCTGCCGGCCTTGACCCAGGTGGTTGTGGATATGTCTGAATTTGTTCAGGACTACATTGTTTTCATCCTCCTTGGAATGGGTGCAATTGTATTTGCATACAACTCCTACTACAAAACAAAGAGTGGTCAAAAGGTAATTGATACCATAAAGCTATCCTTGCCTGTTTTCGGCCCCATCAACCGGAAGATGTCGATTGCACGGTTCACAAGAACCCTGGGAACTCTTATTTCTTCAGGTGTTGCCATTCTTGACGGACTGAATATTACGGCAAAGACGGCTGGTAACAGGGTTATCAGCGATGCTATCATGAAAGCCAGGGTAAGTATCTCCGGAGGAGAGAATATTGCAGGTCCTCTTGAAGAATCCGGTGTGTTTCCCACAATGGTTACACAGATGATCGCTGTGGGTGAGGAAACCGGTGGACTGGACGAGATGCTTGTGAAGGTGGCAGACTTCTATGATGAAGAGGTTAACGTGCTTGTTGATGGTATGGCATCCACAATAGAACCTCTCATGATCGTGTTCATGGGTGGATTTGTGGGGTTCCTGGTTGTTGCAATGTACCTGCCTATTTTCGACATGATCCAGCAGGTTGGCGGTTAGTACGAGCCAGACAATGGTTATCAGTGGAAGGCGTCGTACCTGGCTTCAGGTAGGGCGCCTTTCAGTTCTGGGAATACTGACACTCTCGGGTATCTTCTCCATGGACCAGCGGGATCTTACCATAGTGTATATTGTTGTGGCAGCAGTTGCACTTGTTACTGCTCTGATAACGGCAATGCTTATGAAGAGAAACCCTCAAAGCCGTAAACCGTACTGGTTTCTGCTCTTTGTTGATGCAACACTTCTCAGTACAATTATTTATGTGAGCGGTGGTGTGGACGGACCATTCACTCCATTCCTTCTTGTGCATGTTCTGGCTTACGGTTTCTACCTGGGTGTTCCCGGTGGACTTACTGCAGCTGGCACCAATGTTTTTCTGGCAACAGCTTTTTCTGTAATAGCTCTGAATGTTCCAGGGCCTAAAAGTGTATTCAGCCCTCTTCTGGCAACACTGATTCAAACAGGGCAGTTGAAGCTTTCATCCACCTACATAGCCCTTAGAGTATTTATTAACGGATTGCTGCTTGTTGCTTCAGGAATAGCTTCCGGTATGCTGGCTCAGTCTCTCTACACTGAAAGCGGACATCTGCAGAGAGTTCTTAATAACCTGGCTGAACTCAGGGCAAGAAGCAGACACATACTGAATAGTCTCCATGACGGTGTTGTGGTTGTGGATTCAAATGGAGATCTGCACAGTATAAATCCAGCGGCAACAGAGCTTCTTGGAACTGATAACCCTATGCAGGAATCACCTCTTGGAGAGATAATCAGAAGCTTTCTTAAAAACAGGGATTTTCCCCCTGGAATTGATATTGTGGTTCAGGAAAAAGTAATTGAATGCAGGTTCAGTCATTATGGAGATACCGACGGAGCAGTGATCATTCTCACAGACACAACGGAGATACGTAATTATCAGGCAGCGCTGGAAGAACGGGACAAACTGTCTCTTATAGGCCGACTCAGTGCTACAATGGCTCATGAAATAAGAAATCCTCTAGCTTCCATGAGTGGTGCGGCAGAAATACTTGCCTCAGGCAAACTTGACCGGGAAACAACAGAAAGAATGGCGTCTCTGATAGAGAAACAATCCTCCCGGGTGTCCGATTTAATTGATGGCTATCTGTCTCTTTCCAGGAACAGTTCAGATTTCCCATTTACACGAATTGATGTCAATGAAGTGGTTTTAGACAGCATTGAAAGTGCCATGCATGGTTTTGCCGGAGGAGTTTCTCTGAAATTCTTCAGATCGGAAGAAAATCCATTGATCATGGGCAACAGAGTAAGACTGAGCCAGGTTCTTCTTAACCTCATGAGGAATGCTGTTGATGCTCTCAGCAGTGTTTCAGAACCTGTTGTATCAATTGAAACCTCTGTTGAAGGTAATGGAGATCATGTAGTCATAACAATTGTAGATAACGGCCCGGGAATACCAGAGGATTTTATTAATGCAATATGGGAGCCATTCAAAACATCCAGAGATCATGGAACAGGCCTGGGGCTGTATATTGTCAGGAAGATCATAAGTGAGCATAATGGCAGTATTGAGGCTGAGAATGCCGTGCACGGTGGAGCACTCTTCAGAATTGAACTTCCGGTGATGCGAGAGGATGCTGATGGATAAAAAGAACCTTTCAATACTGCTTGTGGACGATGAAGAGTCCATGATCGAGTGGCTGAGCATTCTGCTGGAGCAGGATGGCTACAATGTAAAAAGCTACTCACACCCGGAAGCTGCTCTTAAGTGGAGTGAACAGAATCAGGTTCATGTGCTGGTTTCAGATCTAAAGATGCCTGCCATGAGCGGATTGGAGCTCTTTGCGAAAATGCAGGAGATCCATCCGGACATGGCTGCAATCTTTATGACTGCTTTTTCAAGTGTGGATACTGCAGTACAAGCTGTCAGACAAGGTGCCTCTGATTACCTGCTTAAGCCGTTCAAAACCGGCCAGATGCTTGCCGCAATTGAGAAAGCAGTGCGAGAGAAAAAAATTACAGCAGAGAACAGAGCCCTGAAGCAGAAGCTCAGCAAGGAATACAATTTTCAGGGAATCATCGGAAAATCAGAGCCTATCCTAAAACTGCTTGAAATGGTCAGAAAAGTTGCAGATCAACCCAGCACAGTTCTTATCACAGGAGAGAGCGGAACGGGAAAAGAGCTGATAGCAAAGGCGATTCACAACAACAGTATCAGAAAGGATGATCCTTTCATCGGAATCAACTGTGGCAGTCTCTCACCAAACCTTCTGGAGAGTGAGCTGTTCGGACACAGAAAAGGAGCCTTCACCGGTGCATTCAGAGACAAAGAAGGGTTGATGATAGCAGCAGGTAGAGGCACACTTTTCCTGGACGAGATCGGTGAATTAAACAAGGATCTGCAGGTGAAGCTTCTCAGGGCAATTCAGGAAAGACAGGTGCGTCCAGTTGGAGGCACAACAACAAAACCTTTCAAGGGCAGACTTATCTGTGCTACAAACAGTAATCTGGAGGAAATGGTTAAGGAAGGATCTTTCAGAAATGATCTGTTCTACAGGCTCAATGTACTTCCATTGCATGTTCCCCCTCTCCGTGAGCGCAGAGAGGACGTACCTCTTCTGATCAAGCACTTTCTCGAGAGTGGAAACTACCCCGGTAAGGAACTTTCACAGGAGTCCCTGGAACTCTTCACCGAGTACAACTGGCCTGGAAATGTGAGAGAGCTGCAGAATATCATTGAAAGAGTGTGTGTTCTTTCCTCCAGCCCTACAGTACAGGCAGGTGAACTTCCAAGCTGTCTGATAACTGAAACTCATGAAGAGATACACCCTGAAACAACCGAAAGAACAGAATCAAATGAAGAACCAGCTCTGCCAATAGATTATACTTATGTTTCTAAATATATTTCGAAGGATGATGTGAGATTTGATGTGCCAATAAAGGTAGATGTGCAAATGCAAAAAGTAAAAGTTGGTAAATCATATAATCTTGATGATGTGTATTTTTCAATTAATTCTGCAGAACTTAATAATAGT
>JAOZRM010000334.1 GCA_029940175.1 Candidatus Sabulitectum sp.
GCTCTCTTCTTCGGAGAACCCCTCTGGAATGCCTACATGAACCTTCTTGGTTAAGCGGACTTAACGCTCCAGAACAATAAGGTCTGACGTGCAGAGCAGAGCCCTGGTGATCTGGTTGTTGATCGCTATGTCCACAGGGTCACCATAGTTGCTTATTACCGCTTCAACAGCGTTGTCCACCGTATTCACTATTGCAAACCCATACCCTGGAACCGCTGCATAAATGTACTTGCCGTTGCTGGTAACAGCCAGAGCTGTGGCCGGGTACGGAACATTGAAGGTTCTTGAGTGCTGACCTGTTCCGCAGTCTATGGCCCATACTTCACTTTTTCCATCCGGAGAAACAAAAACCTCATTCAGCGGTGTTGAACACATCCCGTTCACTCCACCATCTACTGTGGTTTCAGCCACTGTGGAATAATCGCTGGTGGATATCTTGTAAACTTTACCATCACTGTCAGCTATGAAGATGTAGTCTCCGCTGGTTCCAAGGGCCGCAGCAACAGGATCGGTCGCCTCTGTGGGACCAGACTTTGTTATGGTCCAGCCAACAGTTTCGATCTTGACCAGAGTACCGTCTGCACAGACAACAAAGACCACTGTAGAAGTGGGACGGGGCACGATGAAGCTGCCTACCTCTGCCAGAAGCACCTGCTTGTAAACTGTGTAGATCTCATTGGAAATCACATAGAGTACATTGCCGCCGATAGCAAGGCCGTAACCGCCTTCAGGGGAACTGCCCACATCGGTAATGGGCACACCAAGTGAAACCTCAGCTTTTACATAACCGGCATCACGGTCTATAAAGTACAGATAGGTGTTGACCGCAGCCAGACCGTCTCCTGTTCCTCCAAGAAAATCACATGCTGTGGGAGGGCCTCCGGTATTAACCACCTGAAGCATGAATGCCGGAAACTCGCTGTTGATGGAAGGGCCTGTGGAATCACAGGCTGCAATAAGAAGAGCAAAAAACACTAAAGCTGTTACTTTTTTCATCTGTTATTCCCCCATAAGTCTCTGCATGTCCGCGGCGTTAAGAGCCGCTTTTTCCATGTGACAATTTTCATACCTGAATACAGATAGTCATACGCTATACCGGGTGTTCCCCTGTCTCCGTCCTTTAAACGAAATAAGAACTGAGGAAAGAAGAATCTGCTACAGCTTTACAGGAGCAAGTTTCCGCTTTGTTTGCAGAGGATTCCGACGCAGATCAAGAACCCTGCGAATTACCACAACATCACCTTCAAGCAGATAGTAAACAGCATAGGGAAATCTTCTGCTTAAAAGGCGATAATGACCAAATCTTACCGGATGAATACCTGCGTAAAGTGCTAAGGAATCGATATCTGAAAACAAAGTATCAAAGAAGTACTCACCAAGCCCTTCACCCTGCTTCTCATAAAAAACCCGCCCGGCATACAGGTCATCTATTGCCGAAGCGAGTATTCTGATTCTCATTCAAATCGTTTTCTGAGTTCCTGTTTGGCTTTTGTCCAGTCTTTAGCCTGCTCCTGCCCTGCTGACACCCTGGCATCTGTCTCCCGCAGACTGTGCTCGTGCCATTCCGGTGACACAACTTCCTGGTCATCAACAGACAGAGACTCCCACAAAGCTTCCATTGTCTGAAGCTTTTCCTGCCTGGTCATTTTATCTATCTGTATTGTGTTTGCCATATTTCTACTCCAAGCTCCCGGCAGAGATACCTACCCATCTTAATACGAATTGCTCTTAATCGTGTCAACCATAAGTCTCTGCATGTCTGCAGCGTTAAGAGCCGCTTTCCCCATGTGACAATTGTTGAAGAAAACATAGCAGCTCTTCACATCCTTTGACAGGCTTCGGAGTTTGTGGGCCCATGCGTTCATTTCCCTGCCTGAATAGAGATAGTC
>JAOZRM010000335.1 GCA_029940175.1 Candidatus Sabulitectum sp.
AGCTTTCAGGACAAGACACCTACATCTATACAGATACCCTTGATGCAGGTGAAGCCCGACTTCTGCAAATGTTCGATGACGATGTTCCGCTCATAGCAGATATTCGAATAACAGATCCCGATTTATTCGTCGTACTGCCATATGACAGCGATACGCTTTCAGATTACCAGAGCTACTCCGGCACACCAGTAGCCATTCATGCCAGTTTCTACAACATGGGTATGGGCTCTCTCAATAATATTTTTGTGTACTTGAAAGACGAGACGGACAATGTGATGCTCGACACGGCCAGGGTGAGTTTCGATGGTCTCAGTATCAATTCCTGCTATGAACAGGACAGGGATGAGGTTGTGCTCATCTGGACACCGCGCTCTGCCGACATAGGAGTGCACAGGCTCAGAGTCTTTACTCAAGAGCTCAATGAACCTGATACCACTGATAATGATGCTGAGCTGGTGTACGTCGTAGAACCCAGGGATTACGCAACAGAGATTCTTGATGATCCATGGAACATGACTGAGGCAACCTCTACACCGTTCCCCATCTGGAACACTAAGGATATTACATCAATGACAGGCTGGGACACCAGCCAGTTCACTGACTCCATCAGCGGGATGTTTGAGGGCAGTATTACTGATGCGACTCAACTCAACAGGATGTTCCTGAATACAGGTAGTGATTCATTGGATTGGATTGATGCTGACAATTACGTCAACCTCAGCCTTGCTGGAAAGGCAACTATTTCACTGGATATTGAACTGCACTGGGTTGACAGTGATGGAGATTCGAGCCACATTGATACTGGCGAGAACCTGACTCCTGCCTGGCGGGAGATAGGCCCAGTAGATTTGTCAGCCATTTCAGGCTCAACCTGGAGTGGGGATGCAGTTAAACTCTGGCTTGAGTTAAGTGGAGGCAATGTACTATCAAATGTTCGCATTGGCTGGATCAAACTGACAGAGTAGTGGAGAGAAGGTAGCATTATGAAATCGATGCTGATACTGACAGCAATTCTCCTACTTCTACTAACTACCAGTGTGCTTGCAATGAATCCACCAGCGATTGAGTGGGAAAGATTGTACGGAACGGTTCTTTTTGATGTTCACGAAACTGAAGAAGGCAACTATATTATAGGAGCTCTCGACAGTGTCTTCCTCACCGACTCTAATGGAGATATCCTATGGTATGTAAGCTCGTATTCAATTGGTTGGTTCTACTCGAAATTTGAATTCGTTCTTCTCTTGTCTGATGGTGATTTTATTGCAAGTGGAGTTGGGAAGGAGTTTGAAACCAGTTCATACTCAATTCCCGTAATACGCATAAGCAGTACCGGAAACGTTCTCTGGTCTCAAAACTACGGATATAATGAGTTTACTGAGTATGCTTATGATGCAGTAGAGTTACCCGATGGAGGTCTTGCTCTTGCTGCAAGAAAAGGCGCACAAGCCTGGATTCTCCGTACAGATGCCATGGGAGACACCCTCTGGACCAGAGAATGGGGGTGGGTGTACAACGACAAAGCAATGACAGTTCTCTACATAGATAACGGCCTTACTGTTCTAATGCACGGGAGTACTGAAACTACTGAGGGCGGTCCTCATCTGGTCAGATACGATTTGGATGGAAACTTCCTTTGGGAAACAGCTTTAGAATACTCATTCCCAGGTTCATATCTCTTTGCACAGGAAATGTGCAGGGCTTCAGATGGCGGGTTGCTTTTTCTGGACAATTACCACCCTAAAATTGCTCACTTTGATATCCTTGGTAATTTTGACTGGTACTTCCAGCCTCCAGGTAACGGTGAGAATTATGGCTGGTCAGTAAGCACTACAATGGATGGTGGTATTCTTTATAGTGGGGAGAACTCAGCCATAGGGCTGGATT
>JAOZRM010000166.1 GCA_029940175.1 Candidatus Sabulitectum sp.
GGTAGAGATTTGTATTAACCCCGGACCAGGAAAAAATGAGAAATTATTCATCAAACGCGTCGCGCAGACGCTATCGTAATTCTGCGCCAAAACAACCAGTTCGCCCCAGGCTTACACCGGAGCCGCTGGAGAAGTCTCTTGATGGGGCTTTTGGTACCCTGATACCTGCTGTTCAACAGGCAATTGCCATTGAGGGATATGTTACTCCCACACCAATTCAAGAGCAGTGTATCCCACATCTTCTGGAAGGTCGCGACCTGCTGGGTACAGCTCAGACAGGTACAGGCAAGACCGCCGCTTTTACACTGCCTCTGTTGCAGCGTCTTTCAAAGCACAATCGTCGACCCAGAAGAGGAACACCAAGGGCACTGATCCTTGCACCAACCAGGGAACTGGCTGCGCAGATCGGTGACAGTGTAATGACATACGGCAAGTATCTGAATCTTCATCACTTCGTAATTTTCGGTGGAGTAAAACAGTACAGCCAAGTCAAGGCTCTTAACAGGGGAGTTGATATTCTTGTTGCAACTCCAGGCAGGTTACTTGACCTTATGCAGCAGGGCTTCATTCACTTGGACGAAGTAGAGGTTTTCATTCTGGACGAAGTGGACAGAATGCTGGACATGGGTTTTATCCATGATATCAACAAAGTTCTGGATGAGATCCCTGACACCCGACAGACTTTGTTCTTCTCTGCGACAATGGCTCCCAAAATGGAACTGCTGGCGAAGACAATGGTGACAGATCCTGTTCGAATTACCATTGAACCGGACAAGCCCACTCTTGACAGCATTTCCCAGAAGGTGCTTTTTGTTGATAAGGGAAACAAGGATGTTCTTCTTGCATATCTTCTTCGAGACCGGAAAATGAAAAAAGCCATTGTTTTTACTCAAATGAAGCATACTGCCAATAAAGTGGTAAAAAAATTAACAGCAGCCGGGATACATGGTACAGCGATTCACGGTAACAAGAGCCAGGCAATGAGAACAAGAGCTCTTGATGGTTTCAAGAAAGGTCGTTACAAAGTTCTTGTTGCTACTGATGTAGCTGCAAGAGGTCTTGATGTTGATGACATTACACATGTATTCAACTACGATCTGCCTGTAGAGTCAGAAACCTATGTTCATCGTATCGGTCGCACAGCCAGAGCTGGAGCAGACGGTGATGCTGTTTCCTTCTGCAGCGCAGAAGATAGATCCTACCTGAGGGATATTGAACGACTGCTGGGCAAGCAGATACCTGCAGAATTAGATCATGAGTATCACAGTGAAGCTGCTTCCAAATCATTAAAAGCGGCACCGAAGAATTTTGGTCGTAAGAGCGATTCACCCAGGGGCAGCTGGAACAACACCAGTAGAAGCGGTGGAAGCAGAAGAAGCGGAGGACATCGTGGAGGTAGATCTCAGGGACATCATTCTCAGGGGAACTCCAGCCGTTCTACGCAGGGAAGCTCTAGCCGTTCAGGTGGCAGAAGGCAACAGAGCAGCCACTAGATATTAGCTATGAAAACAGGGGTGCTTTCTTCATATAGGAAAGCACCCTTGTCAATTTATACAGCTTCAGTGGGTGAGTAGCAGAGTTATCTTGAACCGAAGACTCCATATCCAAGAAGCGATTCACAACTGGGACACATGATTATCTGATTTTGTTCAAGAACACCAAGCCCTTTCTTTTTTGTCCAAATTGTGTCAAGTTTTTCTTTACAGAAGGGACATCTGGGAATTGTTCCCTCAGGGGCTTCCTCCAAATTTATACTGATGTTTTTTTTGCTCATTATTTCTCCAGTTTTTTCGATATCCAGCCTTGTGTCAGCTTGCCCAACCGGAACCGTTGCACCCTCCGCAGGTTCCGTATTCCTCAATGATCTCATTGTAGATTTTACCTTCACCCTTGCATCTGCCGCAGGGAGTTGCAGGTTCTGGAACATTTACATAACCATCTCCACCGCAAACATCACACGGGGAATCTCCAACTCCGTCAATACCAGTTCCTTTGCACCAGGCACATTTAACAAGAACCACAATTGCTCCTTTCATCTTTAATATTCTCAATTACCCTGTCATGGGCAGGGAATGCCAGTTGCGGCACATCTTCAATATCTGTCCAGAGAAGTTCAGATACATCATCTGAAGCCTCCGGAGTACCCCGCCAGTTCATTACTTTGTAGATGTATAGCACAATACTGCCGTAATCGGTATGGTCTGCATCAGTTCCAATAAGCTCAAATGAGCCACCTGAAAGTTTGGTTTCTTCCATGAGTTCCCGTCTGGCGGCGGTTTCAGGGGCTTCACCAAGATCAATAAACCCTCCAGGAAGTCCCAGCTTCCCTTTTGCAGGAGCTGCAGCTCTTCGCGCTAGAAGTACATTCCCTTCCTTCTGAAGCAGAAGAATTACAGCCGGAAGTGGATTTCTGTAGTACACCAGACCGCATCTGCTGCAAATGGGGTGCGGTTTGGCCAGTGTCAGTTCTCCAGCGCATGCAGGGCAGAATCGGGGAATCTTGTAAAATGCGCTGCTGTCGGTATTGCCGGGAAGGGGACCCATTGCCGGGAAATGCCCCAGCAGTGTACCCAGTTTCCTTGTGAAGCTTCCTGCGATTGCTCCCCTCAGGTAAGCCAGCGCATTGCTCACAGCTTTCTCCGGTGTGTATCCTGCAGCAAGAAGAGTTGCGCAGGATGATGCCAGTGTACATCCTGTCCCATGAACCTTGCCCGGCACAATTCTGCTGCCGGGAAACCACGTGATTCCATTCTTTGTTACAAGTACATCTGCCGGTTCACCTTTGAGGTGGCCACCTTTCAGAAGAACATTCTCGACTCCCATGGCTTGTATTTCCAATGCAGCATTCTCCATGGCTGCTCTGTCTCTAACAGGTTTACCTGTAAATGCTTCAGCTTCATCAAGGTTGGGTGTCACCATGGTAGCAAGGGGAAGCAGATGTTTCTTTATTGCTGTTTCAAGACTTTCCTCGGCAAGGCCATCACCTGAACCGGCAACCATGACGGGATCCAGAACATAGGGTACACTGTTCATCCTGTTCCTGATCACCCCCGCCACAGCCTCCACCGCAGCTCTGCTGCCCAGCATGCCTGTTTTTATCCCATCAGGAATGCCGTCATCACAGGTGGATAGCATCTGCCCGGTGATTGTTTCCGGTTGAACCGGTAACCAGGACTCTACTCCACCACTGTTCTGTACAGTGATTGCAGTTACACAGATACACCCATGACCTCCAAGAGATGAGCAGCTCTTAATGTCTGCTGCCAAACCTGCTCCACCACTGGGATCGGTTCCGCCAACAAGAAGTATTACCGGTCTTGAATTCACTATGGCCTCTTTGCCTTTTTGTGTGTTAGGTTTCGCTTAATCATGAGTAAAAAAATAACACAATTTATTGTTTCGATGCTGATACTGTTTTCTCTTGCGGGAAAAGTTGAAGCTTTGTCTGAACCTACTATAGAGACGGTGACCTTTTCAGGCAATCTTCCACTTTCAGACAAATCTCTGCTAAAAGGAAGCGGCCTCCATGAAGGGGTTTCAATCTTCATGGTTTCAAGCAACCAGGTTCGAGATGCTGTGGTTTCCAATCTGAGAGCACAGGGATATCTGGACTGCTCAGTAGGTGTTGACTGGCCCCGCTGGGGAGTGGAAGCTTACGAAGTAACCATTAATGTTATTCCAGGACGACAGAGTTTGCGTGGAGAACTGGTTTTTCTTGGGGACAGTACATTGACTGTCTCAGAAATGACGGATCAATGCCCTGTTGAACTGGGCTCTGCTATTTCTCCAGCAGACACTCTTTCTTACAAGAGTGCTATTATCAGCATGTACTCCAATCTTGGCTATTTAAGAGCCAGCGTTCAACTTGAGCTTGGAGATTTCGCAGAAGATTCCGTCAGCAATTACAGGAGTATTCAGCTTACCCTTGAGAGCGGATCAGTCTGCTACCTTGGAGGAATTACCGTTGCAGGACAGGAAAGTGTGCGGGATGAGGTGGTTCTCCGGGAATTTGATATACAACCCGGCTCCCCCATGAACATGCGGGAAATGCGAGAGGGTCTTTCTGCTGTTTATTCACTTGGTTTGTTCAGCAATGTTCAGGTTGATTACAACGGACTTGTAGACGGCCTGGATACAATTCAAGTTGTAGTGAATGTTACCGAGCAGGATTACATTGAGATAGGTGTCGCAAGTGGTTACATCTCTCCTGAAGCTGTATTCGGATCTGTTTACTGGAGACAGCCGAACATCATGGGTAATAATCAGGTACTCAGGCTGGGAAGCACATATACCAGGTACATTTCAAGTGATAATTCCGGAAATGAGTTTGAACCTGAGATCACCTATGAAGAGCCCTGGTTTCTTTCCACCCGATGGAGTGCACAGCTGAAAGCCGATTACTACTACATGCAGAGAGACCACCAGGAGGAGCGCAGTTATGGTGGAGAGATCAGCCTGTCCAGAAAGTTTCTGGATGTCTGGCGCTATACAGCAGGATACAGAATTGAAAGACTCAGATATCGTTCCACCCTGGAGGACTCCAGTGAAGTTATTCAGGACTGGATAAATACAGCAAGAGTTAGCAGTGCATTTACCAGAGATACAAGAGCTCCTTTGCTGAACCCGGCCAGAGGCAGCTGGATCAAGGTGGCCGGCAGCGTTGCGGGGGGAATTATCGGTGGGAATCTGGATTTTTATACAATAGACAGCGAGTATCGATTGTTTCTCCCGTTCTCCGACGGATTTGTTCTTGCCGGTCGCTCTGCAGGAAGTGTTGTGCTGGGTTACAGCGATAACACAAGTATTCCTCCAAACGACAAACTGTACCTGGGTGGAGGAACTACTGTGAGAGGTTATGATTTTCAGACTCTCGGACCGGAGGATGAGGAAGGCAACCCGCTTGGTGGAAATGTAATGGTTCTTGGAAACGTTGAGGCCAGATTTTCGATCATCGGTAACTTCGGTGCAGTTCTTTTCTGCGATGCCGGTGGCGTATGGACAGAGCTTCAACAGATAGATGCAGGAAGTACCGGATTTGGTACCGGTGTCGGAATTCGCTACAACACGCTTATTGGCCCCATAAGACTTGATTATGGATTTGCCCCTACCTGGGAGAATTCACTCAAAAGAGGAAAGGTATATTTTGCCATCGGCCAAGCCTTCTAACAGGAGAAAAACTCCCGGTTGTGTTGTCACAGCTATTGTGATCACAGCACTGGTTTCTCTTGTGTTCTATCTTCTTTTGGCTTCAGGCTCCCTTGGAGGTCTGATACATTTTATTGTTCTTAAGGCTACTTCCGGTAATCCAGAGGGTGTTCATGTTTACGGCGGATCATCGGACCTGTTCACCTATATCAGAGCGGATTCGGTTGTTGTTGTGAACGAAAAGGGCCTTCGGGTGGCTGTATTCGGTGCTGAAGTAAAGAGCAGTGCTTTTGATTATCTTGTGAAAAGCGATGTGGAATGCGTTTTTGTAGACAGCGTGATCATTCATACTCCCAGCCCATCTGATGAACTACCGGACTCCTCGCTGGCTCCAATCTTTCTTGGAACTTTGGCAGGAATGGTAACCCGAGCTGATACCGTCAAGGTTTCTTATGGTCGGGTTGTGGATCAGTTCGGCCTCCTGCTTGTAGATTCAATGGAATTGGATGCAAGGATAGCAGACATTGAGAATGTTGAACTTGATGTGAGAAGAGCATCAGCTTTCATTCCTCTGTTCGGCGCAGTACAGGCAGCAGGTACTCTGTTAATTGATTCAACAAGAACCACTCTTCAGAATTTTGAAATTGACTGCCCGCCTGGTTCTCTGCAGATCAACTGTCATCTGAACGCAGACAGCACATTTGCAATTGCCTTCACAGGCCTTGTTTCAACGGAATTTATTCCAGAAGCTCCAGCTGCTGCTGTCACCGTCTCCGGTCACGGGTCGGGGTCTATTATGGATCCTCTGGTACTGATCAGTCTATCAGACGGAACTATGAACTACCAGGATCTACTGATCAATATTGCAGCAGACAGTATCATTTCTTCCAGGGAGCAATGTACACTGCACGGTGTTTCATTATCCACCGGCGGAGTATCTATCAATGCCTCAGGTGAGTTGGGATTTTCTGATCTGGACTGGCAGGGAAGTATTAACAGCTCGCTGCAGAATGTTGATGTTTCTGCACACATCGCAGAAGCTCCTTTCACAAGCATTACAGGTTCATTCACTGCTTCAGGCTCAGGGACAGGGAGCTATTTCAACCATGGAAGAATAGAGTGCTTTTTTGAAAGAAGCCAGGTTGATGAGTATTCATTACCCAGCCTGAGTCTTGACTGTGCCATAGATCAGAGAATGCTGGCGGGAACAATGCAGGCTGCTTTTGAAGGAGGCAGGATTTCTTCAGAATTCACTTCTTCACTGGGACTGGATTTCATGCCGGTTGCATGGAGTGCCAGTATTGATGCCTCTGTGGTGGATTGCAGCATTTTTGCAGTGCTGACTGACCCCGTGATCGCCGGAGCCAGAGGACTAACTGTTACTGCTTCCGGTGAAGGAAACCTGTCAGCTTTTTCGGCAAGTGGTGATATAGGGTTGTCTTCTTTCACTGATGGGGTAATCTCTTTGAACCAAACCGTCTTTTCCGGATCTATTTCAAGTGGCTCGGACGGAATGCAGATCCATGGAGAGCTTGCTGTGGATTCAGCAGCAGTTTCAGATTCTGTCCGGCTTTCAGCTACAGGATTCAAGGCAGATGTGGATATTTCAGGAACACCTGCAGCTTTTGAGACCACTGGAATCATTGATCTGCGCTCTTTTTCTTACAATGAATTGGATGTAGGGCTGCTGTCATTTTCCGGAGATATCAGTATGGATGGTAACGGAGTCGAAGGCAGAGGACAGCTTAATGTTGATTCTATTCTGCTTTCCGGAGTT
>JAOZRM010000167.1 GCA_029940175.1 Candidatus Sabulitectum sp.
CATGAGTGAGACCATGCCTGCCAACTATGTCACCATTGAACTGGAGGGAACCACTTCCAACCGGGATGCAATAGGCGCCCTTGTAACTGCGGATCTTGGCACACACACACTCACGAGAGTTATCGGTGGTGGCGAGGGTTATCATGATTACCACAGTCTTCCAATTGAGTTCGGGCTTTACGATGAATCATCGATCCAGACCCTTACTATCAACTGGCCCAGCGGGCTTGTAGAAAGCTACTCCAACATAGCAGCAAACCAGTTCATCTATGCCATAGAGGGCGATGGTCTTAGTGGAATTGAGGGCAACACAGGAACACCATCAGGCAACTCGCTGGTTCTGGAATGCAGCCCGAATCCGTGTACGGATCTGTTAACAATAAGTTACTCAGGTACAGAAGGAACCACAGCAGAAGTGACCATACTGGACCTGTATGGAAGGATAGTAGGGCATCCGGAGGAAGTTCAGCCTGGCAGCCAGACTCAGAACATTACATGGAACAGAGGCAGCGTGCCTGCAGGTATTTACATCTGCCGGCTCAGTTCACATGCACAGAAAACCCAGCTCAGGTTTACTGTGCTGCAATGATTGATGAACTCACCATTGGCAGAGAGCATCTGAGCAGGGAAAACACAGTAGAAATGACTCTCGGAGGAAGAGGCGGAGTGGCTCCCGTAGAAACAAGGTAAACCTTATAAGATGATCCTTCTCTGACCGTTCAGAGAAGCGTATCGGTGACAGTAAGAAGGGGTGATTTTCCAGTAAAGGAACAATCACCCTTTCTTCTGTTCGTAACTCACCTGTTTTGATCTCATGAATGAGCTTTTTTAATCAGACAAATGCTATGGAACAATTCCCTACGAAAAAGGTATAAATATTGTTTTCAATTTCTCTACATGCACTGATCAACAATTTCAGCAAACATTTACCAATAAAAGCAAAGGAAAATTCGAATGAAACGAGTCACTTTTAACCTGGTTCCTGTGATTGCATTGCTGGCTCTGATATTGCTGGTTTCATTTTCTGCAACAGGTTGTCAGGATGCTCATGCCGAGGATGTTCATGAAGAATCCAGCGGGTGCAGTGCCGGAGACGGCCATGACCACGGAGCTGAAGAGGAAGTAGTCGAGGAATCCAGCGGGTGCAGTGCTGGCGATGGCCATGACCATGGGGCTGAAGAGGAAGTAGTTGAAGAGTCCAGTGGATGCAGTACCGATGATGGCCATGACCATGGGGCTGAAGAGGAAGCCGTGCTTGTATTGTCTCAGCGGAATCTTGAGGCTGCAGGCATAGAGCTGGCGGTGGCCGGTCCCGGCAGTATTGATCAGCAAACTCAGCTTCTCGGTGAGATCTCTTTGAACAATGACAGGATGTCTCATGTCGTGCCGCCGGTTGCCGGTATTGTAGAAGAGATAAGAGTTCAGATCGGGGATCAGGTCCAGGCTGGAGATGTTCTGGCAGTTCTTTCCAGCAGAGATCTTGCTGAAGCACGAACCGAGTACCTACGTGCCCGGGGCAGACGTAACCTGTCATCCACGGTGTACAGCAATCAGCAGGAACTCTACGACAATAATTTTCTTTCAGAGCAGGATTATCAGATTTCAAGACAGGAGCATACAGAGGCGAATATTGAGTTTCAGGCTGCAAGGCAGACCCTTAGTAATCTTGGTCTCAGTGATTCCGAGATAAACTCATTGAGCAGCGGTGGCCTGCTCACCCGTCAAGAGCTTAGAGCTCCCATCAGTGGCACCGTGGTTCATCTTGACTTTGCCCCGGGTGAGATTGTTGGCGACGATGTTACAGTGCTCACTGTAGCAGACCTCAGCTCAGTCTGGGTGGAGTTTGATGTTCTGCAGACTGATCTTGGCTCAGTTCAAGCAGGGCAGAGTATTACTGTTTTCGCGTCGGAATTTGATATTCCAGAAGCCACAACCTCTCTTGAATTTGTCTCGCCGGTAATAGACAGATCCACCCGCACAGCCAGAGCACGGGCAGAATTGCCTAACCCTCGCGGTCACTGGATGCCCGGGCTTTTTGTTACTGCTCATGTTATCTCCCCGCGATCAGAAGCTGCTGTGGTTGTTCACAAAGAATCAGTGCAGTCTCTTGATGGCGAGATCATTGTGTTTGTTCCTCAGGGAGATGCATTTGAAACAGTACCTGTTGTGCTGGGCAGTTCCAACAGAACCCATGTTGAGATAGAGTCCGGCCTCAGGCAGGGAGACAGGTATGTATCAAAGGGAGCTTTTGCTCTGAAGGCAGAAATAGTTACAAGCGGGCTTGACAGCCACGCAGGACACGGTCACTGATGATCGACAGAATTATAGAGTTCTCGCTTCAGAACAGAACCCTGGTCATTCTTGGAATGATAGTTGTAATTATTGCAGGGATCTTTGTTTACAGATCAATTCCAGTAGATGCTTTCCCGGACATTTCTCCTATAATGGTTCCTGTTTACGCTGAAGCTCACGGCATGTCTCCCGAGGAAGTGGAACGGCTCATTTCCTACCCGATTGAGTCTTCCATGAACGGGCTTCCCGGGGTTACAAGGATAAAATCCACATCAGCTTTCGGCCTTGCTGTGATCTATGTTTATTTTGAGGACAACATTGATATCTATTTCGCCAGGCAGCTTGTTTCAGAGCGACTGGTTGCTGCAATGGCTGATCTGCCCGATATGGATGAGCCTCCCGGGCTTGGTCCTATCTCTACAGGTCTCGGGCAGATATTCATCTACTATCTCACGGCGGAAGCAGATATAGACACAGGTGGAATGCCTCTGGATATGTACCTGCGGGACTTGAACGACAGGGTTGTGAAGTATCAGCTTCAAACGGTTCCCGGTGTAACAGAAGTACTGTCCATGGGTGGAAATGTGCTTCAGTATCAGATCAAGCCAAATCCCCGTGCTCTGCTGGAATACGATGTGTCCATGGAGGATATCATTGATGCTGTGAACAGCAACAACAGAAATGCCGGAGGGCAGTTTCTTGTTACCGGTTCTGAAGAACAGCTGGTTCGGGGAATCGGGCTGCTCACCAGCCTTGATGACATCCGCGGGTTGCCCCTGAAATCAATCGACGGGATCTCTGTAAGAATTTCAGACATTGCCCTGGTTGAACTGGGCAGTGAGATAAGACGCGGTGTTGTTACCAATAACGGAGACCGTGAAGTTGTTTCCGGTATTGTGCTGAAACTTTACGGGGAAAACACTTCAGAGGTTATTGAGCGCCTGTATGAAAAGGTTGACGAGGTCAGAGCCAGTCTTCCTGAAGGTGTTCAGCTTGTTCCCTACTACGAGCAGGCAGAGCTGGTTAGTAATGCCACAGGAACTGTTAACGAGGCCCTTATACTTGGCGGGTTACTGGTGCTGGTTACCCTGGCATTCTTCCTGGGCAATCTACGCACATCTTTGATAGTTGCTCTTGCTCTGCCATTTTCTGCACTCACTGCATTCATTTTCATGAAAGCCTTCGGGGTGTCTGCCAACCTGATGTCTCTCGGAGGCATAGCAGTTGCAATAGGCATGCTTTGTGACGGCGCCATTATCATGGTGGAAAACATCTACCGGCACTTGAACATCCCAGCAAACAGCAAGCAGGACAAGAACAAGGTTATACTGGAATCAGCAAAAGAAGTTGCGAAACCAATTGCTTTTTCTACCTTTATCATTATCATAGTTTTCCTTCCGATCATGACTCTCCAGGGAGTGGAGGGAAAGATGTTCACGCCCATGGCGTTAACAATTTCTTTCGCGCTTCTGGGCTCAATTGTCATGGCACTTATGGTCACACCGGCACTTGCTTCTTTTCTGCTTAACAAGGGAAAGCACAAAGAGTTTGTGGTTCTTACAAAGTTGAAGGGTCTTTACAGACCTGCAATCGGATGGGCCGTTAAGCACAAGAAAAAAGTAGTGCTGACGGCCCTGGGTTTCTTCACCGCAAGCATGGTGGCTCTACCGTTCCTGGGTACAGAGTTTGTGCCCACCCTTGAGGAAGGGTCAATATTCATAGGTGTTGCCATGGCTCCATCCATCTCGCTTGAAGAGGCAACTTCCACCATCATGACCCTTGAGCGGAGGATACTGGAGTACGATGCAGTTGAAGAAACAGTTTCAAGGATAGGAAGACCGGAGGTTGGGAGCCATCCCCACCCGGTGAACTATGGCGAGATCCAGATAGAGCTGAAACCCCGGGATCAGTGGGGCGATTTTGACTCAAAAGAAGACCTGGTGGAAGCCTTGAGAGAGGATCTTTCAGGCTATCCCGGAGTTCAGCTGAACTTCACACAACCAATACAGAATGCGTTTGATGAACTGCTGTCGGGAACCCGTGCAGAGCTGGCCATAAAGCTCTACGGAGACGATCTGGAAATTCTCAGATCAAAATCAGCAGAGATTGCTGCTGTTTTGCAGGATGTGCCCGGACTGGTGGACATAGCCACAGAGCAGGGATTCGGACAGCCTCAAATTCAGATAATCCCGGACAGAACCGCCTGTGCCAGATATGGTGTTTCCGTGGCAGAGATACTTGAACTGGTTGAGCTGTCCATCGGTGGTGAGGTAATTGACCAGATGTACCTGAATGTTCGCAGGTATGGGATACACCTCCGCCTGCAGGAACAGTACAGAGATGATCCTGATCTGTTAAATTCTCTTCTTGTTCACACGGAAGACAGTACTCTTATTCCTTTATCGATGGTAGCGGATATACACGAGGTAATCGGTCCCATACAGATCAACCGGGAAAAGAACCAGCGCTACTGGACTGTTCAGGGCAATATTGACGGGCGAGATCTTGGCAGTGTTGTTGCAGATGTGCAGCAGAGAATTCAGGATAACATCGAACTGCCACCTGGATATTTTGTGGAATACGGCGGGCAGTTTGCTAATCAGCAGCGTGCAATGAAGCGGCTCTTGATAATCATACCCATAGTAATAGCGGGAATTCTGCTTCTGCTCAGAATGTCTTTCGGCCTGATGCGGCACGCTCTGATCATTATTCTGAACATTCCTCTGGCTCTTATCGGCGGCATCATGGGGCTTCTGCTTACAGGTGAATACCTTTCAGTTCCAGCAGCAGTGGGATTCATTGCTCTGTTCGGGGTGGCTCTTCTTGACGGTGTAGTTCTGGTGAAATACTTCAACCATCACCGCAGCAAGGGTATAGACCTTGATGCTGCTCTTGTGGAGGGGGCACTGTTAAGGTTACAGCCTGTTTTGATCACCAGCGTAACCACAGTGCTTGGTCTGCTTCCTCTTCTTCTTTCCACAGGTATGGGTTCGGAAGTACAGAGACCTCTTGCAACAGTGGTTGTGTTCGGCCTTACAACCTCAACACTGCTTACCCTGTTTGTAATACCGGCGGTTTACGGCTGGATTGAGGAAAAACTGGACCCGTCACTCAGATCAAAAAAAGAAAAGCAGGCGGATAAGAACAAGTAATTATACCTGTCCACAGTATCATCTTTACAGGTTACAGGCCTCCGGGTTCTCCCTCCCGGAGGTCTGTTTGCAACAATTTCTATATTCCAGTCTTTATACCCGCCCAGGTGTTAGCCTGAAGTACCAGGCTGAATGTACCGTTCAGGCGGAAGAAACCAACCCACTCAAGGCTGCTCCATTCTCCTCCATCATAAGAGAGAGCCATGTTGCCACCTGCAGTTAGAAGACCCCAGTAAAACCCGGTGCCATTGTGGTACATGGAGAACCAGTAGATCTCACCATCTTCTGTTTGAAAGTAATCAGAAGGATCAAGAGTTACTTCACTGTGATAGATGTTGTGGCCGGAAAAATCATCACCGGTATCAGTGTTTACAACAGAAGCTTCAGGTACTTCCCAGAGAAGTGTACCTGGGGAACTGTCATTGTCGTCATAGATCCTGAGATGGAAGGTGCTGCTTTGAGAGCCGATAAAGATGCCCCACCATTCAATACTCTCAATGCTTCCTTCCTGCGTCAGAAAAAAATCTTCTGCCCTGAGATACAGCTCATCTCCCTGGCCTGCATTATCCATGGTTCCAGAATAAGACTGATCAAAAAGTACACTGCGACTGGATGGGGGAGTGTAACCTGTGGATGGACATACGGAATCAGTGTCCCAAAGAAGGGAATCGGCAAAGGACACAACAGTAAACAGCATAATGAGAAAACTTGCCAGACGCATAAAGTGCTCCTTTGAAAAGAGTTCAAACTAAGTGCTACCGGGAATATAAACGCAGGAGACAGGTAGGGAATATGAGTGAATATGCAAAGAATAAGTGTATAAAGATAGCAACACTAAGTAAGTGTATAGACTTGACAACAGCATATTAGAATATTATTCTTTAAAGCAGCAAAGGAGTTTTGATGATCTGTTATTTTTGTGGAACGCCCCTGGACAACAACAACAATTACGGCTTGCATGCCAACTGCTTCTGCAAATGGTTCCGGATTGATGAACCTCTTGAATTCAGAAACATTTTCAAGAAGAATATCGGCAGTGACTTGCATGATAAAAACAACGACATTGTTTCAAGTTTCTTCCAGGGAAAGTTCAGAAAATACTCTGCTGAATTAGGGGATTCCGCTTACATACTGAAAGTTCAGGAACAAGGCTTTCCTGAATTGCCTGCAGTTGAGTTTCTGAGCAATCAAATCGCAGAATCCCTTGGTCTGGCTGTCCCAGAGTATTTCCTTATTAATTTCCATGGAACCATTACTTTTGCTGTAAAGAATTTCCTAAGACCAGGAGAACTGGAAACTCTTCACCATATTTATCATTTTCTTGAAGATACTCCCTTTAGCTGCCAGTCAATTCTGGAAACCATCAGAGAGAAGACAGGAAGACTTTCTGAGATGGAACGTTTTGTGAAATTATGCCA
>JAOZRM010000168.1:0-3476 GCA_029940175.1 Candidatus Sabulitectum sp.
CGCTATGTAATTGAACCAGTAACGCTGCCGAGGCACTGGAGAGCCAGTAGGACGCGACAGTTATTGCTTGACAGAGTCTGGCATTAGTCAATTGACCTGCTTGAGCATGTGGCAGTATTATCATGAAAACGTTTGCATTTACAGAAAAGCTGACATCCGGAAAACAGAAACAGGAGAAATTATGCTGAAGTCACTTGAGGCACTGCTTTCCTTTACGAAGATTGAAAAAGCGATCTTTGAAAACGATATTTTTGAAGAAAATACCGGCGACTCTGTCACATTTTGTAAAATGCTGAAAACACTATCTGGACCGGAGCTGAATGAATTTCTATCAGCTTTTCCCCAATATTATCCCTTAGACGAATACAGAAAAGAAGTTGAAGCCACGAGCCCTGTTTCCAATGAAGAGCAGGCAATACTTGACATTGAGCTCGTTGAGGTTGCAGGAAGAATCAGGCAGAAAAGAATGGATCTGGAGGAGAATACAATAAAGGTGAAGAAACAGATCATTCAACGTAGAGAGGGCTTGAAGGCAGAATTCAATCACTATTATAAAGTCATCTCCGACCAGAGCGCTGAAATCCAGGTGCCTCCGGTACAAAAGGATGTAGAGGGTGGTGCTCAGGTAGTCAAGCTGCCTGAAGTAGATACAGCCATTTTCACAGAGTCTGATATTTTCAACTGTCTTAATAACCGTAAGAGCCGCCGCAGCTATACTGACGAAGCACTTTTGCTTTCAGAGCTATCTTTCCTTCTGTGGGCAACTCAGGGCGTCCAGAAGAAGGCGCCTGACAACCGCTTCTCACTGCGTACAGTTCCGTCGGGAGGTGCGCGTCAGCCGTTTGAAACGTATCTCGCAGTACACAATGTTGAAGGGCTGAAACCGGGCATTTATCGCTATCTTCCCTTTGATCATGAAATTGTTTTTCTTTTCACTGTTGATGATCTCAAAGAAAAGGTAAGCAACGCGGCCTTTGAGCAGAGTTTTGTGGGAAACTGCGCAGTTACCTTTATCTGGTCTGTTATTCCGTACCGCACCGAGTGGCGATATACACTGGACAGCAGAAAGATCATTCTGCAGGACAGCGGGCACTTGTGTCAAAATCTCTACATTGCCTGCGAGGCCATAAGTTGCGGAACCTGCGCAATAGGAGCTTATGATCAGAAACTGTTTGATGAGCTTCTTCAGCTGGACGGTGTGGATGAATTCGTTGTTTACGTGGCTCCAGTTGGAAAAGCCAGGAAATCCATTCAGGTTATTCAGTTACCCGACCATGAATTGAAGAAATTCTGCGGGGTTTACTGGAGTGAATCCCAGTTGTTGAAGAGAACGATTCTATTCAAGGAGGGACATCTCTATTACTGGAGAAGTGCAGAGAGCGAATCCAGACTTGAGTGTATTGGTACTGATAAGTTCAACTTTATGGAAGCAGATGCCACACTGACATTCTCAGCAGACGAGGAAAATCTGAGAATGACATTCCATGGTGAGGGTGAACCAGTTATCGAGTTTACAAGAGTAGAAATTTAGAATACAGTCATTTGCGGTATACGGTATTGTTACAACTCAGGAGGTTGATCGTTGAATTTACACTACAGAGCACTTTTCTTGATTTTCCTTGCCATATTTGTTTCCTGTGGTTCTGAAGAAACACCGGAGAGTGATTCTGATATTGTGGCTGTTGATACCCTTCATTATCTGGTTCCATTTGATTCCATTGGTGTGGAGCTGGGTGACAGCACTATGATGTTTGGAAGCATATGGGGGACTACATATACACCCGAGGGGAATATTGCTGTTCTTGATGGCACTTTCCAGGGAATTCGGTTTTTTACAGCCGATGGAGAGCATCTCTTTGATTTTACTCCGCGCGGGGAGGGTCCCGGAGAGTTTCTCAGACTGAACAGAATGACTTTTGATGAAGAAGGCAATCTCTACCTTCAAGGTGCTAATGACAGGAAAGTTGCTCTTTATGATTCCGATCTGAATTTTGTAAGAGAAATCCTGTTCACTGGATCCGGTAGAAGTTACCCTATTAGA
This sequence comes from Candidatus Sabulitectum sp., assembly GCA_029940175.1. Lineage (GTDB taxonomy): Bacteria > Fermentibacterota > Fermentibacteria > Fermentibacterales > JCC-6 > Sabulitectum. Next base: position 2,042 of record JAOZRM010000168.1, read on the forward strand.
TTCGCATGCGCTCCTGAATCAGCTTTTGTAATATTGACAGGTATTTACAATGGTTCGGATTCAGTAGGTTCCGAGATTGCTCTGTTCTCCGATAATTCGATTCCTGATGTGATCTACAGAAAAAGAATGGCTCATACCTCTGAGGGAATGAACATACGCATGCTCACAGGAATGACATTTGCAGTGGCAGCAAATGGTAATGTATACATCGCCAATACCGATTGCGAAACTCATCTGATAACATGCTACTCACCAGAAGGAGACAGCCTGTATACATTCGGGCATGAAAACTATGAACCTTCGTTTAGATCTGATTCTCTTCTGGAAGCAGAAAGAACCAGTGTACTGGAACAACATGTTAATTACTACGGAACTGCCGATGGCTTCAGCTACGACCCTCCTGCAGAATTTCTTTCCATTGTCTCCATGGGAGTAGACCACATGAACAGGATCTGGGTACGCGGCGAAGAAAACAGTACCGGAGCAGATGTATTCAGTGAATCCGGCGAGTTTCTCTATACTGTCCAGGCTATTCTCCCTGCATGGCAGGACCCCGGTGGCTGGAATATGAGAATATCTAACGGAGGAGTGCTGATCGACCCCAGAGATCCTGAGATGTATCCTGTTGTTTATCAAATGCGGGAGGAGACAGAGATCATATCCCAGTGAGATGTTTTACGGGCATTGTTCCCCGGGAACACTTTGCTTATTAGTAGCTTCCTGAAGTTTTTGCAATAGATGGTATTCTCATTTTCTGGAGGCGGTATCATGCCGGAAGAGAAAAGAACAGTGGTATTTGCAGAGGTTCTTTATGATGGTCGGAAAAAGCTGGAGAACTGCACGATTATTGTTGAAGGTGATAGAATCGTGGATGTTCTGAATACGAAGCTTGACGCAGATTATTCCGGTTTTGTAACCCCGGCATTCATCGATGCTCACTCTCATATCGGAATGGACCGGGAAGGTGAACCCTGGACAGAATCCGAACTGAATGATACACTGAACCAGATACTGCCTGTGAACGATCCGCTTAACAGCATCTATTTCGATGACAGAGCATTCAAAGATGCAGTTGATTTTGGAGTTCTCTACAGCTGCGTTATTCCAGGCAGTGGTAATCTTATCGGAGGAAGGGCAAAGGTGATCCGCAATTTTGCCCCTAACAGAAAAACAGCAGAGCTTAAAGACTACGGATACAAAATGGCTCTGGGCTACAACCCAAGATCAACAACCGACTGGAAGGGGGACAGGCCCAACACCAGAATGGGTGTTTATGCTCTACTTGAGAAGAAGTTCGACGAAGTAATAAACAAACGGAACAAGGCCTCTCTGAAGAGGGAGAAAGAGCTTAACCGGATTGAAAGAGATGCAAGGGAAAAGAAATACACAAAGGCTGAAATAGATTTTCAGGCTTCTCTTATTGAAAGAGAATATG
>JAOZRM010000168.1:3486-6859 GCA_029940175.1 Candidatus Sabulitectum sp.
CATCTTACCTTCACTCCTGAAGATAAGGCACTGCTGGAGCTTCTTGAAGGTGAGAAAACGGCAAAAGTGCATGTGCACAAGGAAGATGATATTCTTTACCTTATCGAATTTGCAAAAAAATACGGCATAAAGGTAACAGCGGAGCATACTTGTGATGTGTTCCACAAAGAAATATTCGATGAACTTGGTAAAGCTGAAATTCCCATTGTTTACGGTCCGCTTGGGTCAGTTGCTTACAAGGTTGAGCTGAAACACGCCTATTACCAGAACGCCGGACTTCTCATGAGGTCCAGCGCATTTTATGGTCTTATGACGGATCACCCGTTTATCTGGTCACCCTCTCTTAGAGACAGCCTGAAATTCTTCCTTATTCAGGGGATGTCTCCAGAGGTAGCTATTTCCATGATCACATGGAAGAACGCAAAAATACTTGGTCTGGATGATACACTTGGCACAGTTGAGCAGGGTAAAACTGCAAGCCTTATTGTATGGAACAAAGATCCTCTCAATCTGGGATCATTCCCCGGAATGGTCATGGCGGAGGGGAAGATTATCCGATAGAGTGTTAGAGCTGATTCCATAATTCGAGATCGTCCGGAAGAAGGTCGAGTATTTCTCTATTTACAGCAAACTCATGCTTTTCTTCCAATTGAAGCATTAGTGCAAGTACTGTCTCCTCCTCCTGTCTCTGCAAGGCTAGCGTCCTTAACTCATCCCTTGATTCATCCATGGTGGCAATCCGCTCGGGGAATACTTCTATCAACTTAATAAGCACCATGTCATCATTGGCAAAAAGATCAAAAGGACCCAGCCATTCCACAGTATCGGCGGGGGATAATTGGAATATCTCTTCACCATGTCCTCCAGGGACCTGAGAGAACGCTATCGGATATGAAATCTGGGGTGCAGAGGGATTTGCAGCCAGATGCTGAATTCCTTCCAGCCCGGTTACAAATTCGTCGAGATGTCCTTGATTAACGGCTCTCTCGAATTCATCCATTCTCTCGCGTGGGATTCTGGCAATCTGAATACTGCGTTTTTCCTGTACTGTAAATGGTTCTTGAAGGTTCTCATACTCGAAAATTATGTTGTCCTCGTTAATTGCCAAACTGCTTCTTATTGTATTCTCATAGTATATGTTTGAGGCGGTCTCAAGCAGGAATCTATCGGCTTCAACAGTGAGCGAATCCAGCGTCTCCCTGGATTCATGCTCCATGAATTCTAAATAGTAGCTCTGCAGGACAAGGGAATTTACCATTTCCAGCAGCCATTCCGGTGAATCCGGACGAATTGGAATTCGAGTGCTGAGAAAAAATACTTCTTTTCCCAGATCACTTACGGTCCAATTTCTGAAATCAGAATTCACGATGATCCTGTCACCGGGCATATCCACTTCTCCGAGAAGGAACTGAGAAAGGGTGTCTAAAGCAGGGTAATCAACAGAAACAGAGTATTCCTGGAAAAGCTCAACAATTTTGTTTTGTACCCCTCTTGCATATCTGGCCTCAGAAAGACCTTCAATTGCCATCTCTGCCACAATCGAGGAATCTTCAAGTGCATGTTGAATTAAAGTAGTGTCAGTTATTGATACGTAGTCAAGTCTTACCTCAAGACCCGTTCCGTCCAGCGCAGTTTGACCTGTTTCAAGTGTGTCAAGATGTATTCCAAGCTGACGTGGCAGGTCTGGAAGATGAGCATGCATACTCTCAGATTCGTTTTCTGAAAAGGGATTCACTGTGTAGCTCACATTCTTGCCCAGAAAGCGTCTGTAGTAAGATATGTCATCTTCTGTCACTTGATTCACTTCACGGGCAATCAGCATCTGTTTTACCAAAGCCGCATTAGTGTGTAAAAGATGTGAGCTTCTTGCATAAAGAATTTCGGGGGTATCAAGAAGACCCTCCTCCTGGAATTCTCTTTGAAGAATCATCTTTCGTCCGTATGTGATAATGTACTCCTCAACTGGACTTTCCATGGATAGAAAAAGTATTTTTTGTGTTGAATCAAGCTGAGTCCATTCATCCCCAAGGTTTCCAACGGAGATGGTATCATTTTCAACTGCAAGAATCCATGTATTAGCATCAATTGAAGGGCTGCAGCCAGGAAGAAACAGGAATACTGCAGATAACAAAATCAAAGGCTTAAGACTTATCCTCACTCTTTACTCCTTTCAAATACCTCGACAAAAATTGTTTAGAGAGTAACATTTCTCAGCTGCTCTATAGAATGTCGGTGTATTTGTTTATAGGGAAACGATGATGAAAATTAAACAATACAGCCGCGATGTGGTAATAGTCAATGGAGACGCGTAAAAGGCAACTTCAGGCAGCTAGACAAACAGAGAACGAAAGAGAATAGGGGAAGAACAGGACGTTCTTCCCCTATAAACAACAGTTATACCACCACTAGAAGAGTGTTTTTACACTACCCCAGGTCATGGATTCAATAGCTGTAAGTTCTCCGAATAAATCGAAGTACAGATCAGAGGCTTCACCGAAAGCAACGTCACATCTCTGCCATCCGGAATCACCGAAGAACCAAGTTAAGTCGGCAATATAATGGGGACTAACAAGGATGTAGCAGTTATCGGCGGTTTCGCCCTGTACCTGCAGGTAGTAATGAATACCGGTAGAGAGTTCAGGGTAAACATCAGTGTTTACCGTGCAAGTAGTCTCCCATATGTCATAGCCCCAGTTGTCATCGCCTGTGTCTACGTTAACGCAGGGTACTGCCTCACTCCACACTTCTGTAGCTGTAGCAGGATTGGAATCACCGGCATCGTCGCTGAGAATAACTATATTCATTTCAGCAGACTGGGCTCCGGTATAGATCATCCAGACGACGATTTCTCTGACATCATAGTCCTGGGTAAGCTCAAAGTCATCAGCAACCAGGCGTGAACCGCCACTGTAATTGCTGTAACCGTTCAGGAGGGTACCAAAATCGTAGGTCTGTGAGTAAACATCTGCATCGGAACCAGCACCTGTGGGTCCTGTTGGATGAATGCTACCAAGCTGATCATTTGCCGCAAAAGCAAATACAGCAACAATAACGAGAACAAATAATGAGAATCTCATTTTCACTCTCCCTTCCATGTTAAGAGAAAAATCTGAACACAAAGCAACTATTACATGCAAAAAGGCCTGTGTCAAGATATGTAACATGGATTCTTGCTGTTACTTACATCCTAAAATCCCGCAAAATTATACCTACACAGGCAACGGCACGGCGAATGCCTTGTAGATTACTTTCTGCCGCTTGGTCAGCGGGAACAGTATCCTTCGGCCATCAATCACTTGTGTTCTCAGCTTCTCCATTGTCTTGATCAGATCCTTCATTGTCATTGTCTTGTACAAATCATTCTCCAGCATTA
>JAOZRM010000169.1 GCA_029940175.1 Candidatus Sabulitectum sp.
GCGACGGTGCTGAGCTCGACGGAAGACCTCTTAAGATTAACGAAGCCAAGCCTCGTGAAGAGAGACCAAGGCGCTACTAATCTTATTGATAATAGCAAGAGGGGCGGCTCGGATGAGCCGCCCCTTTTTTGTTCTCCTGAACCGATCTAATGATCGCAGACGTTCTCTCCTGCGGCAAGAGTACCAGCTAGGTAGTTCTCAACTATTTCCCTGGCACCGGTTCCTGCTGCTCCAGTAACAACCTGAATACCACTTTGAGTGAACAGAGCCTGTGCCCTTGAACCCATACCACCAGCGATGATCAGCTTTGCTCCCTGCTCTGCCAGCCATGGAGGAAGAAGACCGGGCTGATGTGGTGGGGGTACAACTTCTGAAGTTGCTGTTACTTTGTTGTCCTCCACGTCCACCAGTGCAAAAGTACTGCAGTGTCCGAAATGCATGCAGAGAGCCCCATTGGCCATTGGTATCGCAATACGCATATTTCTCCAATCAGTTTTTTTCTCTATCAAGAATTTGTTTGATCACTCTCTCAAATCGCTTTGCTGTCTCTGTTTTACTGTAATGGTAGATGAACGGAGTTCCCGAGTCGCAGGATACTCCAATTGCAGGATCAATTGGTATTTTCCCAAGAAATGGAACACCAGCTTCCTCTGCCATGACCTGACCATTGTTTCCTCTGAAAATGGCAGTTTCCTTTCCGCAATCCGGGCAGATGAATCCACTCATGTTCTCTACGATGCCAATCACAGGAAGATTTAGCTGACGGCAGAAATCAAGTGATTTACGAACGTCGGCTGCAGCGACTTCCTGAGGGGTAGTAACCATTACAGCGCCGTCCATCTTACCTATAAGTTGAACAACCGAGAGGGGTTCATCTCCAGTTCCAGGAGGTGAATCAATTATTAGATAATCAAGCTCTCCCCATTCCACGTCCCTGAGCAACTGCTCAATGACGCCCATTTTCATCGGTCCCCTCCAGATGATGGCACTGTTCTTGTTCTCCAGCAGGAATCCCAGAGACATCACCTTCAGACCTGCCATTTCCACAGGTAAAATACTTGTGCCGCTAGCCTGTGCCCGGGCACCTTCAAGATGAAGCATGGTTGGAATTGAGGGCCCGTGAATGTCTACATCAAGCAGACCCACTTTTTTCCCCGCAAGGGAAAGAGAAACAGCAAGATTCACAGCAACAGTGCTTTTGCCGACCCCGCCCTTACCTGAAAGAACCACAATTTTGTGCTTTATTCCCAGCATTCTTCTAGTGAGCAGCTGGCGTTTGGTGAAATCTTCAGGACTTTCACCGGACCTCTGCTCACTGGCATCACAGGAACTGATCGCACATGAATCACAACTTCCTCCACAACTCTGGTCATCACTTACTTTAGTTTCCGGCATACTTTCTCCCAGATAGTAGTTATGTTTTCAACGGCTTCACCGGTTGTTTCCTCAACCAGCGTTCTTCCATTTATCTGCGCCACGGTAAAGGCTCTATCATAAGGAATTCTTCCAATTGGAAGTGCTCCGGCAAGAACCGTATCCTTTTCAATTTCTGCGGTCATTTCAGGATTGATATCCCATTTGTTCACAATGACAAGAGCAGGCACAGAGAAGTGTTTTGCAAGTTCAAGGACTCTTTTCATGTCATGTTTTCCAGAAATGGTTGGTTCAGTAACAACAACTAGCAGCGATGCCCCTGTGATCGAAGCTATCACCGGGCAACCGATACCGGGAGGACCGTCCACAATTAAAAGGTCCCTGTTCAACTCGCTGGCCTTTGCAGCCGCTTCTCGTCTTACAGTACTAACGAGTTTACCGGAATTTTCCTGGGCAATTCCCAATCTGGCATGAACCATTGGTCCAAACCTTGTGTGAGAGAAGTACCATTCTCCGCAATGATTTGGAGGAAAGTCAATTGCCTTGACCGGGCAAACTTCCACACAAACCATACAACCCTCGCAACTGTATGGATTAACACGGTATTTGCCTGCCGGAGTAACTTCAATTGCATCAAACTTGCACTTCTCTCTGCAGATACCGCATCCGGTGCAATCGTCCTCCCTGACCACAGCCTCGTTACCGCTGATAAAATCTGTTCTGCTTATTATCTCAGGTGCAAGCAGCATGTGCAGATCGGCAGCGTCCACATCACAATCCGCCAGTATTGCATTTTCCGCCAGAGCAGCAAAACAACCAGTGATGCTTGTTTTTCCTGTTCCACCCTTACCGCTGATTACAACGATTTCCTTCATTTTTCCTCAATCCCCCTCTCAATGATCCGGGGAATGTCTTTGAAGACCTCACGCATCTCAGGAATTCCGTCCAGCAGAGTTCCCCCTCTGGAATAGGTTTCCGCCATAGCCCTTCTGTGAGGAATCTTTACCATGATGTGGATATTCTCCTGACTGCAGTACTCCTCGACCCCTCTGTCCCCTTCATCAAAACGGTTTATAACCACTGAAAAAGGCAGTCCCAGTTCACGAACTGTATTAACTGCAAGCTTCAGGTCATGGAGACCGAACGGAGTGGGTTCTGTAACAAGAAGAACATAGTCTGACTCTCCAATGGCTTCTATCACTGGACATGATGTTCCAGGCGGGCAATCGATCACAGAAAAGCCATCGTGGGGTATATGCGATTTTACCTGTCTGATCACAGGAGGAGCAAGAACACTTCCCACATTAAGTTTGCCCTGCACAACAGAAACTCTGCCCCCATCAGCTTTTCCCAGACTAATTTCACCAATGGTATTCCCCGTCCAGGAAATTGCGTCTGCGGGGCATACAATTGCACACCCTCCACAACTGTGACAGAGTTCCGGAAAAACCAGAGGAGGAGTTCCCAGTGAAACCAGAGCATTGAACCGGCAGAATCTGGCACATTTCCCGCAGGAAGTGCATTTCTCTTCATTAATAACGGGTACTTCTACAAGCACCTTCTCTGTTTTGTAAACTTCCGGTCGAAGAAAGATACTGCCGTTGGGTTCCTCTACATCGCAATCGGCATAAACCACAGGCTCTGATGATGCCATAGCCAGTGCAACTGCTACAGTGGTTTTGCCCGTTCCTCCTTTACCGGATGCAACGGCAATTCTCATTACCAGTGGCCTTCCACATTAGCCGCGTCTGTTTCGCTGAGCTTGCCGGCAATGTAGTTATCAATGTTTTCTTTAACTGTCCCCGGAGCGCTGATAAAGGTTTTTATGCCTACGGAATTCAACACTTTGAAAGCATTGGGACCATAACTGGGAGCAATTACAACACCGGCTCCGGTACCAGCTACATTCTGAGAAGCCTGAGTGCCTGCCCCCTGGGCCGCATTAAGATTCTGACTGTTATCAGCATAGACAAATGTTCCATCTTCTGTGTTGAATACAACAAAACCGGAAGCTCTTCCAAATCTGTTGTCTACCTGTGATTCCAGTGTTTTCCCGGAAGTTGGTACTGCTATTTTCATTTCCTGTTCCTCCATTTATGCAGTCAGCCGGTTCCCACTAATGGAAACCGGCTGACAAGTGTGATTCAGCTCTCTGATTTCTCAGAATTCTGTTCAAGTCTGCTCTTCAAGATGGCAAGTTCCCGCTCAAGTTCAAGAGTACGATTCTCAAGAGCTTCCTGCTCAGATACCTGATTTACAGGATAAACTCCGGCATATGCTCTGCCGAGTCCCATACCTGCGCCTCTTCCCGAGCCTCTGCCTCTTCCGTATCCAAAACCTCTGCTCTGGCCTGCTCCAACACATACGCCTCCACGAGGTCCTCTTCCATCAGGTCCTGATCTGTCTCCACGTGGCATCTTAAACCTCTTTCTTTCCAGGAAAAAAACCTCTGTTTCTTCCCCGACCATTGTTTCCTGCACCTCTTCCGCAGCCCCTGCCTCTTCTACCCATGCCGCATCCGGGCATGAGAAAAGGTTTTTCTTCAAGACTGCCTGTAAAAAGTGCTTCGAGTACTTCATTTACCTCACCGGAAATGAAGGAATGAACCTGTATTCCAGCTTCGGCAAGCATCCGGTGAACCGGCCTTGATACGGCACCGCACACGAGTACATCTACCCTGTGTTCCACAAGGGCAGCAACTCTACTGATCATTCCGCTTCCATTGGGAATGGTCACAAACTGATCCTCTTTAATACTGTCTCCATGCTGCTCAACAAGTCTCACTTTACCAGCAACATCGAAAACAGGTGCGATTCTTCCATTCCAGACTGTAAGAGCTATTCTCACTTGGCTCACCTCCACCACTCCTATATGCATATAGGATGCCAGAAAAGGCATAACTTCTTATGTATTGGAATCGCATGTTGTTATGGAATTATTTGTGATCGGAAATAAAAACTATCGTAGCATTATAGCAACTCTACCTCTTGAATTTTGTAGCGTTTCAGCTACGGCCATCAGATTCAGGTAGTGGTATCCCAAGCGTCTTGATTCTTCTGTAAAGAGTCGTCTTGTGGATGCCCAGCTCAAGAGCGGCTGCAGTTCTGTTAAAGCGGTTGTTCTTCAGGGCTGCAAGAATCATCTGTCTCTCTGTGTCAGCTTTTGCGCCTCTCATGGTGGTAGAATCAGACCGGGATTTAATTCTTTTAGGAAGGATCTCTTCAGGCAGATCCTGTATTGATATTTCGTGTCCGGTTGATAGAACAATTGCCCTCTCCACAAAATTCTCCAGTTCCCTGACATTTCCCGGCCATGAATATCCCATGAGCAGAGGCAGGATCTGAGAATCATAGCCTTTCACATCAACGCCCTGGGCATAGCAATGCTTCTCCAGAAATACATCAAGCAGTTGTGGAATGTCCTCCTGTCGTTCCCTTAAAGGAGGTATCTCGAGCTTGATAACATTGACCCTGTAAAACAGGTCCTGTCTGAATTCACCTGATTGCACCATTGAACCAAGATCTCTGTTGGTTGCGCAAACAATCCTGGCATTAACAGGTACCGCTGTGTTGGATCCAAGAGGTGTTACCGATTTCTCCTGCAGAACCCGTAACAATTTAACCTGCATGGCATTGCTCACGTCACCGATCTCGTCAAGAAAGAGCGTTCCCCCACCGGCAGCCAGAAATTTACCCTCTCTGTCACCGGATGCTCCTGTAAACGCACCTTTGCTGTAACCAAAAAGTTCTGATTCAAGCAAAGAGTCAGGCAGAGCTCCACAGTTCACTGCAATAAAGGGATAGTCTCTGCGCAGTCCACTTGAATGAATTGCACTTGCCAGCAGTTCTTTACCTGTACCTGTTTCTCCCTGGATCAGAAGAGTGCTAGGTGATGAGGCCACTACAGAAATAAGTTTGAATATCTTTTGCATGGCTGAGCTTCTGCTCACAAGGTCACCAACCTGATATCGTCCGTGAAGCTGGTTCTGAAGATTTTCAATCTCACTGAGATCTCTAAAAGTTTCAGCACCACCAAGAACATTTCCATTCCCGTCGCGCAGAACTGCAGTGGAAACACTAATTGGAATTCTCTCACCATCAGAATCCACAATGTAACCTGCACGGCACCGAACCTGGTTTCCAGTGGACATGGATTCCCTGAGAGCACAGGCAGACTCACACATGGATGATCTGAATACCTCGCTGCACTCCCTACCAATAGCCTCTTCTCTGGAAATACCGGTAATCTCTTCAGCAGCTCGATTGAAAGAGGTGATCTTCCAGTTGGAATCAACGGTAAAAACGCCGTCAGAAATACTTTCAAGGATAGCCTTTGTTGAATCCATGATCTCCTCTCTGAGGTTCTCAAGGTAATATAGCGTAAACGCTACGGTAGAGCGAGCAAACAAACACTTGACAGGAATTCACTATTCCTCTATCCTTTATGTGACACATAACCATGCACGGAGGTTGAAATGCGCTCTTTTACAGTAATCGGTACTTTGATTCTCCTCATCCTGTCAACCGCCTGCACAACCACTGGTGACGGCATAACCTCCCCCACCGGCACGGACCTGCTGAATACCGGAAAAGGTCTTGATAACTCTGTGGATGAATGTCGAACAATCATGATGATAATTTCAAGCCAGGCTGTGATTTTCTATGCATGCAACGGCACATATCCCAACACCCTCGAGGAACTCGATTTGGCGGGAATTGTCTGTCCAGGTTGTGGTCTGCCCCACCAGATGGTTGGAACTGATACAGATTTCTTTGTTACCTGCCCTATCCCTTCTCTTCCCAATCATGGTTCTATGCTGAATGGTGTCTCTTCATGGAATCAAACGTTTGTAGATGAGTGCAGAGCCACTATGAGAACAATTGCGAGCCAGTGTGTGATTTTCTATGCGATTAACGGCACATATCCTGCGGACATGGAGGAGCTTGGTGAACCCTACAGCGAAATGACATGCCCTGAATGCGGTGAACACTACAACCTAAAAGGTGATACGGAACATTTTGCACTTGATTGCCCGCTTCCTCCTGTGATCAGTCATGGCAGTATTGTCGACGGCATTGTCTCGTGGATTGGGGAACCAGGCAATGGTCAGGATGCTTGCAGGGCAAACATGAGAACAATAGCAAGCCAGTGCGTGATTTTCTATGCTTTAAATAGCAGATACCCAAAAACTCTGGAGGAAATGGGTATGGCAGGTGTTGTCTGTCCAGGCTGTTGCCTGGACTATCAGTTGATTGGAACTGAAACAGATTTCTATATTGGATGTCCTCTTCCCAGTGACCCATCTCACGGATTCATAGATAACGGTATATCCAGCTGGTAGCATAAGAGGTTGCCCTATTAAGTATGTTCCCGGCTATGAGAAAAACCGATAGAAAACAGTCTGAGTTAAGAGAAACCTTCAGAATTTCT
>JAOZRM010000170.1 GCA_029940175.1 Candidatus Sabulitectum sp.
TATGGAATATCTGTTACATCACCAAGTTTGATCTCTATTTTGTCAGAAAACCCATCGGCTTTTACTCTCTCTATTGCTCTTGTCACCATATGTGGAGTTGCGTCAACACCGTATGCTTTAACCCCGTAAACTCTTGAAAGAAATCTTACACCACCGCCGACCGCACTACAGAGATCGAGAACCTCATCATCCTTTTTCCATCCGGCAGAATCTCCAAGAGCCTTCGAGCTGGAAAAACCTCCTATGTGGATCTGCTCGCCCATGATCAGCTCCCATAGAGCCCCCTCAAAGCCACTGTAAACTTCTTGAACATCACTTAGTTTCATCCCCGTTTTTTTCACGATACAGCCTCCCGATACTCAGACAACTGTCTGCTACTGGAATGTACCGCCAGGGGAACTGGAGAGAAGCAGGGAAACTTTCTTAAGAACCCCCGGCGGCGTGGAGTTCAGACCGAACTCCAACGGCACCTGTCAGGTTCTAATGCTGATCAAAACACTGATCATGCAAGCTCTCCCTTCAGTTACCACGGACAGGAGATCTTCCTGACCCGTTTCGTGAATAATAATACATTTCCGTAGTAGGAAATAGGGAGCAGAGAATCAGCCAGTTCTCTTCCCTGTGGAAAGAGCAAGAAAATAGACAATGGAGGATAGCAGAATGATCACAGGACCCGAGGGCAGATCAAGCCACCAGGATACGAAAAGACCGGCTATGCTGAACAAGAGGCTCAAAACAGACGCAAGTAACATCATCTTCCGAAGTGAACTGCTGAACTTTTCTGCGATTGCAGCCGGTATTGTCAGAAGAGCTATAACCATAATAAGACCGGTTACCTTCATAAGCACAATTGTTGTGAGAGCTGCCATTACAAGGAACAGTCCGCGTATGAACCAGACTGGAACTCCTTGTATTCGAGTGAACTCAAGATCGAAGGATATTCCCACGAATTCCTTATAAAGAAATGCTATAGAACCAAGAACAACCAGATCCAGTGCTGCGGTGAGAAAAATATCTGCCTTCGACACAGACATAAGACTTCCAAAAAGCCAGCTCATCAGATCCGCAGTGTATGTTCCGGAAAGCTTAATGAATACCAGACCTGCAGCCATTCCTGTAGCCCACAATGCGGCCATAGCCGTGTCTGATCCCAGTTTGCTGCGATCTGAAAGAGCACCGATTCCCAGAGCAGATCCTACTGCAAATAAAGTGGCCCCGAGCATAGGATGAATTCCAACAAGATATGCAAGACCCAGCCCTCCGAATGATGCATGAGCAATGCTTCCAGTAAACGATGACATTCTGTTAACAGTGATAAGGCTGCCAACCACTCCACAGGCAATAGAAGCCAGAATCGTTAGAATAAACGCATTCTGCATGAATGTGTAACTGAACATCTCAGCCATGGTCTCTGTCCTCTCTGGCCCCAATAACCCGGTGAGGAACACCGTGGGCAATTAACTCAAACGGACATCCATAGGCTTGGGCGACATCCTTCTCTGATATGGTTTCTCCGTGGCTCACCAGGTGCTTATTGATGCATGCTATGCTTTTTACGTGAGACGACACTGCCCCAACATCGTGTGTTACCAGCACAATTGCCATTCTGCTGTTAAGGTTGGAAAGGAGGTTATAGAAACTGTGCTGAGTCTCTGAGTCTACGCTGGCAACAGGCTCATCCAGAAGAAGCAGTTCAGGTTCTCCCGTGAGTGCCCTGGCAATCAGAACTCTCTGCTTCTGCCCGCCGGAAAGCTGATCTATCCTCTTCCCGGCAAGATGGGCAACACCCAGTTTCTCCAGTTTCTGGGCTGCAATATTTCTGTCGGACTCAGTGTACTTCTTAAAAAGTCCGGCTGAACCCATTCGTCCCATAAGTACCACCTCCAGAACAGAAACAGGGAATGTTCCTGAAGGTATGACCTGGGGTACGTAACCGATTTTTTTTCTTGAATGAGTGGGGCTTTCCCCAAATACTCTTACTTCTCCCTTAAAAGGCATGAGAAGCCCAAGAACGACCTTCAGCAATGTGGTCTTGCCTCCTCCGTTCGGCCCGATGATTGCCATAAAATCATTCTTTTTAACAGAAAGATCAACATTCTCAATAGCAGGATGGTCTCTATTGTATCCTGCGGTAACATTATTGAGTTCAATCAAAGCCATTTCACTACTCCATTGCTGAGGCTATCTGTTCTGCAACTGATGCCAGGTTTTCTGCCCAGTTCAGAGCCAGTGGATCAATGAAGATCACACCAGCATCCAGTTCGCCTGCAATTGTTTCTGCTGAGATTTCGCTGAACTGCGGTGAAACAAATACCACTTTGATAGAAGAGTTTTTCCCATAGTCGATCAACTGCGCCAGTTCAGAAGGCGAGGGTTCACTGCCTGCAATCTCAATGGGAACCTGAATCAAACTGAATTCATCTGCGAAGTACCCCCAGGCAGGATGAAACACCATGAAGCTTTCTCCCTGAAACGGATCAATTGATTGATGAATTCTAATTTGCAGATCATGTATCTCTTCAAGAAAGAGAGTAAGGTTCTCAGAGTAGATCCCACTGTTAACCGGATCCAGCTCAATGAGGTTTGTACAGATAGCCCGGGCCTGAATACTGACAAGCTCCGGCGAAAGCCATACATGAGGATCAACACCACTGTGATCATGAGCATCATCATGACTGCCTCTTTCTGTATGCTCATCTGGAATGCCGTATCTTCCAATAGGCAACCGTGCTACATCATCTATGGTACTCACCATTTGAAGGTGATCATTCAAAGAGGAAAATTCGGGTATCCATGTAACCTCACGCTGTAATCCAATGGTGAACCACACATCAGCCATGTTGACCCGCCTCATGTCTGAGGGTGATATCTCATAAGTGGTCGGGCTTGCTCCCGGCGGTATAAGCACTGTTAGTTCTACCAGATCACCTGCAATCTTCTCTACAAAATACTTCTGCGGAACCACACTTACCAGTACGGAAAGTCTTCCGGTATCCCTAAGGTCACCCTGACCTGAACAGGCCAAAAACACTGGAAGAAGAAGAGCAATTACAAATTTCTGCATTTAAGACATTTCCCTTCAAGAAGAAAAGCGGCAGATTTGACACTTACTCCGTACTCCACCTCAAGAACATGAAGAAAATCCTCCGGCAACTTCCGTCTTACTGCAATTGTTCCACCGCACTTCACGCAGTTGAAATGACCATGGTCAGGGTAGAAAGTGCTTGTACATCTGTATTGCACTACCCCTTCAGATCCCACGCTATGCCTGAGAAAACCTTTCAGAGTAAGTGAGCTCATGGCTCTGTAAACAGTTGAAACATCCGGATTCGATGAAAGTCTCGCTATTACATCCTTTACTGAAAGCCCGCAACCGCCTTGTAGAAAAAGATCAACGATCTCAATCTTTAGTTTTGTCATCCGCAGACCGGATCGCCTTAGCAAACTGTATGCGTCTTCTCTTTTCATTGCTTCCCTTACTGCAAATTCTTTGCAATAAGATAATGCAGGAATGATACTGATACAAGGGGGAACAGAATTCCAACTACTTATCCTCCAGCTCCATGATGTATACCCGGTGAAAGTCGGAGCTTCTGTTATCAATAGCGATAAAGCCGTAAGAAGTAACAATTAAATTTTGACAGACTGAATCAGGCAGAGCTACATCAACCACGGCAATTCTGTTTCCCTCTGTATCGGAAATGTCCCATATATTCCCAGGGAAACCGCCTCTTCTGGACCATAAGCGACCTTCAGGATCAATGGCAAGGGCACTGATAATAGGATGATCTTCCGGCAAGTTTGTGGTTTTCCTCATGGATAAACCATTCTCGCCTGTTGTCATCACCGTAAAAGTCTCTATTCCTGGAATTACAGCTGTTTCTTCTTCTGACTCTGGTAGAATTACAGGTACCCGCTGGGTAACATCGGTTCTTTCAAGAGTATTCAGCAATTCACCGTCTCTTGAGTAGACCTCAACAGACCAGTGCTGACTGTTTGCCCTGGATAAATACAGATTACCATTACCCCCTGTCAGCATCATATAACCCGGGATAAAATCAGAAGAAGGTTCCATGGGGCTCTCATGAAACAAAATATCTGCAATAGGCTCTGCTGTATCAGTATCTACAATTTGAACAGAATAAGAAACTTCCAGAGTATTCCATTTTACATCCGTTGTGTAGAATGCAGCTGTAGAATCATCAAGAAAAACAATATCCATGATCATACTCTCGGTCAGATATCTTCTATCTGCAAATTCCCCAGCAGCCGAATATGTAAGCCAGTCACCTGTCACATCCTCACGAATAGCAATAAGCTCGCTTCCGGGAAGCCATAAAACATATGTGGGAGCATGCTGAAACTCCCCGGGACCGGACCCGGATCTGCCTATCTGCCTGATGAAGTGCCCCCTTGAATCAAAGACGGAAGCACATTTCTTGAGAAGATCTACAACAATTATTTCCCCGGAGGGCAGGATAGCAGCATCAAAAATATTCCCGAACATTTCCGTTGAATCCCCCATTAGAACCCCGATTGTGTCCACAGGAACTAACCTCAGTGAGTCAACTTCACTAAACAAAGCTGCATCAACATCTGTACCGCAACCAGCCATTGAAACAAGAAGCAAACAAGTCGATACTGCAAATTTCAGTTTTCTCATGGGAGATGCTTCCTTAAAAAGAAGAAGAGGAAGAAGGGGCATGCCTGCGCATGCCCCGGAGGTCTCGTATTTCTACTGTGGCGGAGACAGAGTGAAGGGTATTGTAACCGGTATATCTTCAGTCTGATCCGGAGCTGCTCCGAATTCAAGGCTTTCCAGTTTAGCAAGAACACCTTCCTGCAAACTAGCCAGAGCTTCCGGGCAATCCACAGAAGCATCTGAAACTGTGCCCTCTGCAGTGATGGAGAAGGTTACTGAAATAGTACCACTTGCCTCTGAATCAGATGCCAGAAGAACCTCGTAGTCTGTCTGAATCACTTCTTTTATCTCGTTTATCTTGACTCTGATATCGTCCATGTCTCTACCGTTTGGCTCAATGCGATCCTCTGGATCAATGGCGGCAGTAGTGGGCTGATCACTGGCTTCAATTTCCTGAGCAAACACAGTTCCTGCAAGAATCATAGCAAGTACAAGTATTCCGAAGTATCTCATACATCCTCCTATATCTTTGGATTAGTTACAACTTAATAAGTATAATAAAAAAAGAGCCCGGTGGTTAAGCCGGACCCTTCAGTATTCTGTCAGATAATAAGTGTCGATGTAATGCGCAGCTATCCTGGGTCTCGGCAAGGCACTGGTTTATGCGCATAGCACCGCTATGTAATTGAACCAGTAACGCTGCCGGGGCTCTGGAGAGCCAGTAGGACGCGACAGTTATTGCTTGACAGAGTACTAGTAAATATTGGAAATTTATTTCGAGTAGAACTCAACTACTGCTCGCTCAGATACCTCGATAGGTACATCTTCACGGGCTGGAAGAGCTTTAACTGTAATTTTTCTGTTCTTGGGATCAGCTTCAAGGAAACTTGGAACACCTATACCTGAACCGGCGGTAATGTGATCAGTTATGATCTTAAGATCTTTGCTCTTCTCTTTAAGGGAGATAATATCACCGATCTTAACTCTGAAACTGGAGATGGTTACTTTCTGACCATTCACCTTGATGTGTCCGTGATTGACGAGCTGTCTTGCTGCGGGGATTGTAGGTGCAAAACCACCTCTTGCTACTACGTTATCAAGTCTTCTCTCAATGAGCTGAAGAAGGTTTACACCTGTCTCGCCCTTCAGACTGCATGCATCAGAGTAGTAACGGCGAAGAGCTTTCTCGGTAAGTCCGTAGTTATAGCGAATCTTCTGCTTCTCCTGCAGCTGGAGACGGAAAGTGGAAACTCTTCTGCGACGACGCATAACTCCCTGCTCACCGGGACTGTTGCTTGATTTGGGCTCTTTGCGGACAAGGCCTGGAAGCTCTGTTCCAAGTGATCTTACCTTTTTGAGTCTTGCTCCTGTGAATCTGCTCATTTCATCTCCTTCTGCAATTGCAGTTTTTTTTGACAGCAGCATCAGCTTTACAAATCTGCTGTCGGCTGTTACATCACACCTGATTGTGCGCAAGTTGAGGAAATCTAGTGCTTTGCACCATAAAAGTCAATAACACAGGGGCCGGATTTTCTCCCGGCCCCCATGATTTATCTGCTGGTTACCTATGGAAGAACAACGCAGTTCTGCACCAGGCTCTGATCTGAAGTGGTAAGTCTGAGGAAGTAGATACCACCAGCGGTATTTGCCCCCCAGTTTACACTGTGTTCACCTGCTGTAATTTCATTGTTTACAAGTGTTTCCACCACACGACCATTCATATCAAACACGCTGAGATTGGCATGTCCTGAAGCTGGTACAGTAAAGTTAACTGCAGCATTCCCTGTAATTGGAGTGCTGATGTTAAGAACAAGTCCACTTACTGAGCCCTGACCTTCAATACCTGTCTGCCAGGCAGGAACAACAGCCTGAAGAGGATACAGGTTGTGAGCAGTAACGGTTACTGTTACTTCGTCACCTGTGGGAACATCTTCAACATTGATGGTAACTGCACCGGATGCATCTGTGTAACCGCTGCCAAGGGTTACCTCTCCCTGACACAATCCAACCATAGCACCTTCAACTGCTGCATCAACCGCTGTTGAAACACTAACGGTAAAACTTCCAACCTGCACCTGACCGGGATAGGTTGCCTCAAGGTGTACAAGAGGGCCGGTCGTTGTAAAGATGTCATGCTCAGGCTCACCGAA
>JAOZRM010000336.1 GCA_029940175.1 Candidatus Sabulitectum sp.
TGAGGATGGTGCTTCCGGATTTGGCTATGTAGAGATCCTGAGCAAAACTGGCTTCAGCAGCGTTGCCAATGGTGGTTTGAGCAGCTTCGAATCTGATCCCGTTAGTTGCATCAACCGTTAGAGTATCAGACAGAAGATACATATTTGCTCTGTTGTTAGCCTTGTTTGAAAAATCTTCAGAGAGATCAATTCCCTTGAGAGCTTTAACGCAGTAGTAACCGGTACTGGTTGCTATATGCTCAGTTGTGGTTTCTTCAACCCTGGCGATGTTGATCCAGTCACCGGGGTCAGTGTCGGAGAACCAGATTTCGTACCCGTCCACTTCAACAGCTACGGAATCCCAGGCAACTACCACAGTGTCACCCTTGCATTCAGCTTCCATGATCCGGCAGTTCTGTACAATGGGCAGAGTTCCACTCGGGGAGCTGGGAGAATCCGAACATGCTGCAAAAAGAACAAGTGCCGATAAAATCATCATATACTTCATAGTACCCTCCTGTATTTAGTGACCCGATCAATATACCCATGCAGATCAATTGGCTCAACCCTTCCTGTTTACCGCCGCTCTCCGCTTGTATATACTTAAAGGTTAAATCAATATTGGGTTCTCTCTTATAATGATGACGGGGGTTGAAATGGGAAGAATAGCTGGAATTGACCTGGGAACAACATTCTCTGCGCTGGCTGTTTTGAACGAAATTGGCAGACCTGAAACTGTTCCCAACTCCGATGGAGAGAGAATTACTCCATCCTCCGTATTCTTCGCTGAAGATGGTGTGGTTCTTGTAGGTGAGGAAGCTGTTAACTCCATGTCCGGAGAATCCGGCAAGGGTGCCCGCTGGGTGAAGCGCTTTATGGGGCTCGATGAATTCCCTGATGATGTAAATGGTAAGAAGTGGTCTCCCTCTGAGCTTTCCTCCTTCATCCTCAGAAAGCTCAAGGAGGATTGTGGTGCCCAGGTTGGTGAGATTACTGATGTTGTGATAACTGTTCCTGCTTATTTTGATGAAGTGCGGCGTAAGGCAACAATGGATGCAGGCAGGCTTGCAGGTCTGAATGTTGTTGGAATTATCAATGAGCCCACTGCAGCTGCCCTCTACTACGCAACACAACATTCCGTAGGTGGCAGGATTATGGTTTTTGATCTGGGTGGAGGTACTTTTGATGTTACCTTGATGGATGTTAATGGACGCCAGGTGGATATTCTATGCTCTCGGGGTGATCATCAACTGGGTGGCGTGGACTTTGACAATGCCATTCTTAGAATCATGGAAAAGAAATACAAGGAAGATACTGATGGGAATCTGATTACTGATGATGAAAGCAGGGCCAGACTCATGGTTGAGGCTGAAACTATAAAGAGAACTCTCAGCAAGAGACCTTCTGCAACGGCTCTTCTGTACGGCGACTCAGGGCAGTGCAAATTCAATATCTCCCGTGATAAATTTGAAGAATCAATTTCTCCACTGATGGCACGAATCGGAATGCTTGTAGAAGATGTACTTGATGAAGCTGAAACTGAGCCGGAAGATGTTTCCAGTGTTCTTCTCGTGGGCGGCAGTACCAGGCTTCCCATAGTTCAGGGCAGACTTGAAAAGATTTTTGGCAAACCACCTGCAAGTGCAGTGAATGTTGATGAATGTGTCGCACTTGGTGCAGCGATTCATGCCGGCCTCCGCCTGATGGAAGAAAACCCCTCAAAGGTTGAAGCAGGAGTAGCCTCCGGGCTAAAAGACATCGGGCTTCAGGAAGTCTGCAGCCACTGCTACGGTACCCTTGCAATGACCCAGGATGACAAGACCGACAGAGCAATTCTGGCCAATGATGTTCTCATCAGGAAGAACACTCC
>JAOZRM010000337.1 GCA_029940175.1 Candidatus Sabulitectum sp.
GGTCTCAGGATATTTCCTCCGGTGGGGCCGTTCTTCGAAGCCAGGCGCTCCAGCATCATGTTGGTAATCACATTCTGGTATCTGCCGAATCCGAGGTTGTCGATTCTTGCGGCATCATAGGGTTTCCAGCCGGTGTTCCATACAATGGCACCCACTTTGAAATCCAGGTTTTTCTCCTGCATATCAAAGTCAATGGCATCATATTTGCAGGCTTCTTTGCATTTTTCACGGTCATCCGCACCCATGGAGGGAGCCATGACATAGCGTGTGGGAAATGCCATGTTGTGGGGAAGGTAGGCTGCTTTTCTTCGATCCATGCCAAAGTTGAATTCATTGGAAATTTCAGATTCACACACCCTGGCACACTCACCGCAGGCGGTACAGTTTTCATTGACATATCTGGGGCTGATCTTTACTTCTACGGTGTAATCTCCGGCAGTACCTTCAACCTTCTCAACCTCAGCCATGGTAATGACTTTGATTTTTGGATTGTCTTTGATTCTTCTGTAATTGATCTCAAGGCCGCAAGTGGGCGGGCAGAGTTTGGGAAAATACTGCTTGAGCTGAGATACTCTTCCACCCAGGGAAGGTTCCTTTTCTATAAGGAGTACCTCATACCCCACCTCGGCAGCTTCCAGGGCAGTGGTCAGACCGCTGATTCCACCACCAACAACCATAATGCTTCCGCCGGCCGGGGCTGATTTGTCTGTTGTCATGCTATTCCTCCGTGCATATGTAAAAATAATATGATTTGACTGAGAATTCCGGAAACCAAGGCATGCCATCCGGAATCCTGTGCCCTTTGGAAATTAAATTCGCAACAAGGAGCTCGCCCGTTGCCAGCTCCCTTTTGCCAGTTTTTTTTACAAAAGGACACAGGGGGTGAAATTCCCATGTACAAAATCTGAAAAAACCCCCAGGCACATACAGAATGCACCTGGAGGTTATTGTCTTACTTAAAGAAACTTACTACAACAAGCATCCTGGATTAATCAGCGATGATTTTGATGTAGGGCACTTTTTTCAGGCTCCACGTATCGGTAACTTTGTCATAGGTAGAGTTAACAAAGCAGAACCACTCTTCGTCATTCTGACCCATGAAATCACCTCTGTAGTAGAAACCAGGATATCTGGATTCTTCACGGAAATTGATGTGACGGGTATGAGCCTGAACTGTGTAGAGACGATGGTTGATTTCCCAAGCTCTCAGGAGTTCATGGAGATCACCAGCGGCAATTTTCTCAAGATCTTCACGGAACATGTCAAACAGCTCGAAGAGAGTTTCAAGGGATTTACCATTGGTCATGTAGTATGTGGCAGTACCACCACCATACTCATTGGTCATCTTCATCAGACGCATTGCCATACCAGCAGGTTTGCAATAGTGGGGGTTAACCGTCTCATCTGTTGAATATTCACAATGGTCAAGGTAATTTCTAACGGGTTTGTATACGAAATCAACGAGTTCTTCGTCAGTCTCTTTGAAACCGGTAACCTTGTCGCCTTCGGCAGCAAGATACTGCAGCATGGACTTGGCACAAATACGACCCTCAGCATGTGATCCAGAGGAGAATTTATGACCGGAACAACCCACACCATCACCAGCTGTGAACAGACCACGAGCAGTGGTCATTCTGTTGTAACCCCATTTGTAGCTGTCTGGGACCCAATCTTCTTCAGGACCTGAACACCAGATACCGCAGCAGCCAGAGTGAGAACCCAGCAGGTAGGGTTCTGTGGGCATAACCTCAGAATCTTTGATCTCAGGCTGTGTATTGGTGGCACACCAGAGACCGGCCTGACCAACGGACATGTCAAGGAAATCTTCCCAAGCTTCAGACTCAAGATG
>JAOZRM010000171.1:0-5215 GCA_029940175.1 Candidatus Sabulitectum sp.
ACAGTGTACCCAGAAAACCAAGCACCATTATTCCACCCAGCCATAAAAAGATTCTGTCGAGGTGAACTCCAGCTGTCCACCAGCCAAGAGCCACCACGAGAAGTATAACCTGACTGTTCACAACTCCGTGAACCAAACCCTTGAGACCAAGAAGAATCGCGAGAAAAACAATAACCATCATCCCACTCCAGTGAAGAGTATGCTTTATTCCAACCTCACGATCCATCTGCCCTTTGTTTGCTCCTGCCCTGTAACCCAGAAAGCCACTCAACATTCCTCCTGCAGGACCCGCTATCATCCAGAACAAACCAACCCATCGCGGGGCAAAATCAATGAGGGAAAAACCCACCATTAGTATTGCAGCCCAGAGAAAATAGATTGATGCCGGGGAAGCTGAGTTGTCAGACTTTGTCACCAGATTTTTCACATACCCGATATCCGATTCGATTTTGCTGTTTGTCATCTTCATCTCCTTGTTTATTAGAGTACTCTGGAATCTAGAGTCCGATTGTGTCAGCGTCAAGGAGGGTGATTATTGCCTGCTCTAATTTTAAGTTATTTGACTGCTGTAATATTCAACCAGACGGTTTTCTCTCTGTTGAGACCATCTGTGGATTCAGTTGCTTCAGTAACCTGAAGTCCGGTCAATTCAATCTGATGGACCCACCACTCTCTGCTTTTCAGGGTGAACAGTCTCAGATCCTCAGAAAACTGCTCTTCTCTCTGTGTACACACTGAGATGAAAAGGACGCCTGCCGGCTTAAGTAATCCAGATATCTGCTGGAGAGATTGTTTGATCTTCACTGGAAGCAGGTGCATCAGAGCAGCTATTGAGTAGATGCCTTCATAGCTTTTCTTCTCTGCTTTCAAGCCCTCAGGCAGCTCAAGTTTTTTCAGGTAGGGAGCCAGCTCAGGATGCAGCGATTCTGCCTGTGTAAGCATCTCAAAACTGCCATCAGTAACAGTAATAGTGACGGATCTTTCAGATGAACTACTCATCAGAAATGCTGCATCTCTACCGGAACCGCATCCCAGCTCCAGAACTGTACTGCAATCTTTAAGAACAGATCTCAATTTGTTCTGCAGGGCTGTTACATCAGCTGATTCGTATCTTTTCGAGAGTTTTACCGCTTTGCTGTCATAATGCTGTACTGTGGTTTCATCGGTTATCACTGCTTAAGCGACCTTTCCAGTATTCCTTTGAATAATGCAATTCCCACTGCTATCAGCTGGTCGGGGAAATCGTAATCAGGATTGTGCAGAGGCGGGGTGTTCAGTCCTGATCCAAGTCCAAAAAGAGCCCCAGTGTAGTTCTCTGTAAAATGTCCGAAATCCTCAGACCAGAGGAATGGTGTCTCTACTGCAATCATCTTCAACCCGAGATCTTCTGCAGTTTGCCTGATGATCAAGTTGGGAAGCTCTGCATTTTCTGTTGCTGGAAATTCTTCTGCCCAGTTTATTTCGCATCGGAGTTTTTCTCTCTCGGCAGCTTTGTATATCTCCATGGTGAGATCCCGGGAAAACTCATCCATTCTCTCCTTACAGGGTGCACGCAGGGTAACCAGTACTGTTGCGTCACCGGGGGAAGTACCAAAGGAAGCTTCACCTATTCTTAAATGCGTCAATGTAGCCACTATTCCCTCAGAGTATCTCGATACTTTATTGAAGTGAGTTATCATCCAGGCAACAGCCGCACCGGGACTGATCCCTTTTTGTGGCTCTGCGGCATGAGAACTTTTTCCCGAAAGTGTAATAAGCATTCCTTTTGACGCTCCTGCAAAAGGCCCATCTCTGCTTACCACAGATCCCATAGGGAATCCGGGAAGGTTGTGCAGGGCGTAGCAGAAGTCCGGCTTGTATTTCAATTGATCAATCACCCTTGAAGCGCCCTGACCTGTCTCCTCGGCTGGCTGAAAAAGAAGGATTATGGTTCCTTTCTCCGGTCTGGTTTCTGCTAGCTTCTCTGCAACTCCACACAAGATTGCCATGTGACCATCGTGACCGCACTTATGAGAAATGCCGTGGTGAATTGATCTATGGGCGATACCGGCACTCTCACTGATGGGCAGTGCATCCATGTCGCAACGCAGAAGAACTGTTCTGCCGGAGATTTCTCCCTTGTACACTGCAAGAATCCCATGACCTCCAACACCGGTCACCAGAAGATCAGGGTGTAACTGTTCCAGAAACTGTAGAAGGATATTTGCAGTCTGCTCTTCTCTGCCGGAGAGTTCCGGTGTGCGATGAAGATCGTGTCTAAGCTTGATAAATTTGTTAATACCAATCACCCTTCCTGTTTCCCTGCTCCTCAATTATAAATCAAAATACTGCGAGATTCCCATGGGATTTATTACCTTGACAGAACGGAACAACCCTCTCTATTGTCTATTCAATGAAATCAGTATTTGTGGATCTCTTTTCCGGAAGGAAGCTTTGAACAACGCTCCATTGTTTATCAGGGAAAAGATTCAGCAGAGAGAAATATCGGGAAGCTTCGATGGTGCTGTGCTGCTTGCAGATATCAGTGGCTTCACTTCACGGTTCGAACAGATGGCAGGGCTGGGAGCCCGTGGAGCAGAGATCATCTCCAGTGAGGTCAGCAGTACACTTTCCGCTATTGTAAAAGTCTGTGCGGACCATGGCGGTTTTCCTGTGTCTTTTGCAGGTGATGCAGTTACCATTGTTTTTCCCGGGGGAATGAATAGTGCACAGATAGCCTGTAAGCAGATCAACCTTCTGGATTTTGAAGGTATTCTTCCTGTTAATAATTCTATTGGAAGCGGACGCATTGTATGGGATGCCATTCCCATTCAGGGCTGGACATTCCACAGCATTCAGGGCTCCGCGGTAAGGCTGGCATCCATGGCGGAATCGGATTGTACAATGTTGCAACCTATTCTGCCAAGAGAGGAAGATCATTTAAATCCGCTCTCTACGAAGGATCTTCCCGTTCAGTGTTTCAATCCACCTCTTCTGTTTGACGGCAGTACGGCTAATGAATTCAGACAGGTGATCAATGTCTTTCTTTCTCTTGAAAACAGAAGTGGACACAATTGTCCCAGAAGCTTTCAGGAATTTGTACTTGAAGTTGCATCCGAGCTTGGCGGGTTTGTCTCGGGATTGGAAGCGGACAAAGACGGCTATCATATTCTGGTTGTTTTTGGAGCTCCTGTATCCAGGGAAGATGATCCCAGGCGTGCAGATACTTTCCTTCAGAAGATCTTTGCCGGCGCAAATGGCAGAGTAAAAGCAGGAACTTCCTCCGGTCTGGTTTTCAGCGGTTTGCTTAAAACACCTCTTCTTGAATCGTATACCGTCCTGGGTCCTTCAGTAAACCTTGCTGCCCGTCTGCACAACAGCGCAAGCTGGAATTCCATATACAGCGAACCTGTGTTCAACCGGGCTTCCAGCCTTGGCATCAGGGCTGAAAAGGAGATCTCCCTGAAAGGTATCAAGCTCCCGGTACAGGCAGTAGTTCTTTCTCCCTGGAAAAAAAGACCTGCTATTACAGATCAGATTCCTCCGCTGATAGAGAGAGATGAGTTACTTGATCGGCTTGAAGCTGAACTGGGGAATGATCATGCCTGTATTCTAGTAAACGGAGTTACGGGAATGGGCAAAACAAGGCTGGCAACAGAGTTAACACGCCGCATGAGCGAAGTTTTTGTAATAGCTGTTCGCTGTGAAGGCTCTTCCGGAGGAAGTGTAGAAACGTTTTCCCGGTGGCTGGGTGAGTGGATGGGCTTTGATGCTGCCGATGGAGGGCTCGCGGCTTTCCGTGAAAAACTCTACAGCTTCATTGACCGGCTGGATGAGCTGAATGACCCAGCTGCTGCTCAGGTGTCAGATGAGTTACTCCGAGCTGAATCTGTTCTTGCTGCTATGGCCGGTCTCCAATGGGAAAAATCTCTTTTTCAGGGGCTGGACCCCCGGGGCAGATTCCGGAACACAGTATCGGTCACCGCCGCGTTCATCAGAGGTCATTGTATGCTGCAGAAAACCATGATGATTTTTGATGACCTTCAGTGGATGGATCAGGATTCGGTTACTCTGCTTGCAGCTGTACTGAGTGAGCTTGGTCAGGATACTCCCCCTATTCTTCTCCTGGCAAGACCGGGGCTGGGCCGGACTATTAAGAATCTGGCGTTGAGTCCTCAGGAGATAAAGATGACTCCCCTTTCAAGATCAGGTTGCAGAAGCTTCCTGAAATGGAGTTTAAAGACCAACCCTTCTGAAAAACTTCTGGACTGGTTTCACCGGAGAACAGAAGGCATCCCCTTCTTCATGGAACAATATGCCCTGATGCTTACCTCCACCGCTGTTCCAACAGACGAAGATTCCTTTCCGGGAAATCTTCACGGGCTGCTTGTAGCAAGGCTGGACAGACTGGATTCATTGCTTAAAGAGTCAGTCCTCGCAGCCAGCGTTCTGGGCAGGGTGTTCGATCCACGAATTCTTCAACGGCTTTTTCCTGAGGTGAGTGTAGAAAGCATACTCCATGGTGGTGTTGCAGAAAGAATATGGGAACCCACTGCAGACGGACTGTACAGCTTCATTCATATACTTCTCCAGGAGGCCGCGTACAATCTGCAGCTTCACTCCGAGCGTATAAAACTTCACATAAGAGTAGCTGAAAACATGAAGAGTATGTGGGCTGATCTACCTGAAAAAGCTCAGAGAATAGCGCATCATCTGGAAAGTGCAGACCGCAGGGAGGATGCATCTGTATGGTTCATGAAAGCAGGGGGACATTCATTCTCCAGAAGTCTTACTACCGCATGCCATGAACAGATGCAGAAGGTTCTTCTACTCTCTTCTGATGTTTCCAGAAGACTTGATGCCTACAAATTGATCTATGACCTTCATTCTCTTGCCGGTTCATGGCAGGAGGCTGAGGAAACCATTAATTTGGCTGCTTCTGAGGACCTTTCGCCAGAAAACCTGGCAAGAGTACAGATGATGCGGGTAAACATCGCAACTAACATAGGCAAGCCACAGGAAGCCCATGAGCTGCTAGAAGGTATCGGGGAAACTCACCCTGAATTGAAACCGGATATTCTCATTCACCGGGGACGCATACTCATGCTTCAAGCAAGAACCGAGGAAGCAATGAACTTTCTCCTGGAAGTATACGGTGAGCTTAAATATGGAACTTCTTAAGTATAAATTGTTTCTTTAAAAGTTGAATCCTGAATAAGGATGTCTTTACAGGTAT
>JAOZRM010000171.1:5225-6757 GCA_029940175.1 Candidatus Sabulitectum sp.
TATACGGTGAGCTGAAAGATGGAACTTCTGAAGAAAAACTTGTTGCAATAAAAGCACTGGGTAATGCTTCAGGATGTATGCTGCGGCTGGGCAAGCGGCTGGAAGCCGAAGAACCTCTTAAGCGGGTGCTGGCTTTTGCAGAAGAAACAGGAAACCTTGTAATGGAGACTCTTGCTGTTGGCAACCTTGCACTTGTTTACAAATACTTGCCGGGCAGGCAGAACGATACAGTAAGAATGACAAGGAAACACCTGGCACTTGCACGCAGAACAGGAAGTCGTGTTCTCGAACTGCAGGCGGTGGGAAATCTGGGTACTGTACTGGAGAGAGAGGCGTCTTCCCCGGAAGTCTTTGTCCTTCTGGAAAACGCTGTTGAACTTGCCGGAAAGTACGGAGGCAATGAGGCGCTTTCCATATCACAAGCAAATCTGGGCAGGGCATATCAGAGAGTTGGAAAATATCAAGAAGCTCTGAAGTCTTTGCGAACGGCCCTTCAAATCTGCAAGGAAGAAGGCATGCGAATTCATCAGACGGATTACGCTTATGAGATTGCCCATATCCTTATGGATCTCGGCTTGCTGAACCAGGCACAGGATCTGATAAGACAAATTGATGAGTGGCAAGTGCCGGACGATTATCGCTACAATATTTTATGGTGCAAGAGCAAACTGCTGCGACTTCAGGGTCACACGGAAGAAGCTGCTCTGGCGTTGAGAGAAGGATTGAGGCAATTCACTGACAACTGGGATAAATTCGACCTGCTTCATGAACTCTATCTGTCCACTGGAGATAGAGAAGTACTGAAGAAGTGCCTCGAGCAGGGAGAAATACTTTACACTGAAGCACCCCACTGGGATTTCCGGATTAAACTTGATGAGCTTGCAAGTATCTTGAAAAGCCTGTAAGGAAACCACTGTGTTTTGATATGATGGAGGGCAGGATGATGACCTCACAGAAAACAAAGACAGGATCTCTGCGTGAAGTAGAGGCTCTCCTTGAAGATGCAGAGGGGAAAAGCAGAATTGACCTTCTCAACAAGTATTCAATTCTTCTAGCTGAAAAAGACAAATCCCGAAGCAAAAAAAGCAGTTTACATGCTCTTGAACTGGCTGAAGCTCTTGGGTATCGTGAGGGCAAGGCTACAGCACTGTTCGGGCTGGGTGAGGTAGCAAGAACGTCAGGAGAGTATAGAACCGCTCTGGAAGATTATGCAACAGCATTGAACATTTTTCAGGAACTGGGTGACTCCGTCCAGCAGGGTCGCTGCTTTCGCAGACTGGGAGATGTTCATTTCTACATTAACAATCTCAACCTTTCACTAAAGTACTATCTGAATGCCCTAAGAATTTTCGAGAAGGCTGCTGAAAAAGGTGGATCCAGTTACGTTAAGATCAACCAGGGACATCTTATGGCTACAATAGGCAATGTTCTCAAAGATTCCGGTGACCTTGAAGCCTCGCTGGATTATTACAATCAATGTCATACGGTTTACACCAGGGAGGGATTCACTGCGGGTATACCGGGAATTTTGA
>JAOZRM010000338.1:0-1525 GCA_029940175.1 Candidatus Sabulitectum sp.
ATTTTTATGTGCCATTTTACTACCTTTCTACCTGATTCTGTATCAATCCGCAACAACCATCCTGGTGGATGCGGAATGCCCACTTGAAGTGTATCTCACATGATACACTCCCGCAGGAAGTGTCGAACTGGCGTTGAACGAGTGAGCTACAACACCAGCAGATATATTTTTCTCGTACACAGTTCTGCCGGAAATATCATAAATTTCAAGGTTTCCAGCAACACCTGTGTCTGGAAGAGTAAGAATGCAGCTGCTGATTACCGGATTAGGTGCTACACTCATGCGTATAAATGTGTTATCAGGAGCTGCGCCCTCAATGCCTGAACCATTGAATACAAAATTCACTGGAATCATTTCCTCTGCCCCAACTACCACGTTATTGCTGCTCTGGGAACCAAGTCCTGCAACTGTAACAACTACATTGTAAGTTCCGGGAACAAGTGCTTTTGAGTAACCACCGTCAGCAACATCGGATCTGCAGAACCTAAGGGGACTGGAGTCCATTGCATCAGTTTTTTCCACCTCGACAAGAGCATCAAGAGGATTTCCCCAACCGTCTTTCACCGTGCCGTAAATACCATAGGTACTGGTTACACAGAATTCCAGCATGGGCATGTAATTGGCGTTTGCAATGCCTGGCCAGTCGGGGTCTGATTTGATCTCGGAAACTTCAATTGTATGGTCAACTGTTCCTACTTCACCGTAAGACCAGTCGTTTACATCACCTTCGGTTGCGTACCATGATGCGCCGGGAATCCAGATATCCCAGACTCCTGCGCCATAGTACGTGCTTATTGACGGATGATTGGCGTAAGCGTTGGCCTGTGCAGTTACAAAGTCGAGATCCTGAATTACTGCGGTTAAGCTGTAATTCCAGACCGCGTTAAAACACTCTGCCCCGCTATGGAAAGAAAGACCGGTGGCGAATGGATTAATGTAATTGTCCTGGGTTGGCCAGTCCTGCATGGTGAGGTCGCGAATGGCCACACTTTCCGGACCCTGCCAGTATGATGAAGTATTCATGTAACTGAAATCACGGTTAAGATCTACACCATTTGCATTGTAGCGTGAACCACTCACATAGCCATCCGGATTGAGAATAGCCACAATCCAGAGCTCGGAGTTGTCAACCACGTAGGTACACAAAGGGCTGGTGCCATAGTTATCAGTGAGAACTTCAAGGAAATTAAGACAGGACATTCCAGCGGTTTTCTCGTCTCCGTGAATGTTGCCTGTGATCCTGATCTCAGGCTCTGCTTCATTATCATATACGTTGTCACTTACAATTACAGCATAGATTTCTCTACCCTGTACAGAAGTACCTATCTGTTCGATTCTGGCAATGCCAGGGTGAGCAGCAACAACGGCATTCATGGATGCGTTGATCTCTGCAATAGTAGGGTATGCAACCAGCGGAGTTGGGATCTCTTCCACAAAAAGCCTGTAGCCCATGTTGCGAAGAGTAACTTCCTGATCAGAATTCACATAGAGCCTGACTCTGGACCCGAAAACAGCTTCTATGTCA
>JAOZRM010000338.1:1535-1828 GCA_029940175.1 Candidatus Sabulitectum sp.
ATATCCGTTGTTGTGGAAGTAATCAAGATCAATTCTGGTAACATTGGGAACCATAACAGAGTAACCGTCAGCTATAGCTGCGGAAACTATAAGAACAAGCAATAAAAATATGTACTTCAATTCGCTTTCCCTTCAGGGTTTACACCAAACTGTATATGCAAGGATGGGCAACTATGCTTCACAGGGCCGTAAAGGTCAAGCTTGCCATTGATGGTGTCAATTTAGTAGAATCGAGCTGCGGTCGGGGCGTGGCGCAGTTCGGTAGCGCACTTGGTTTGGGACCAAGGGGTCGC
>JAOZRM010000339.1 GCA_029940175.1 Candidatus Sabulitectum sp.
TAACCAAGAGAGCTGGCATCCTGCTAAAATTAAAAATACACTAACACTCACTCTTAACTTAGCATGGCTGTAGTCATATTGTTCCATTTATGTACAGAGAATCTCCAGGAGACGGGATCGTAACTTCTGCAGAGCTTTCACGGCTGATAAGAACTGCCAGAGCTTCGGCGGATTTCTCTTCACCGTGAACTATTGCCACCTGTTTTACGTTTTCTCCAACAGCGTGGAAATACCTCATCAAGGCATCTGAATCCGCATGTGCGCTGAAACCGTCAATATCCACAACCTCGGCATTCAAAGCATAAGGTTCACCGAAAATGTTAACGGTTTCCCTGCGTTCACCAATCTTGCGTCCAAGAGTATGCTGTGCCATGAATCCAACAAGAACAATAGTGGCACGAGGGTCCGATATGTTGTTCTTCAGGTGGTGTCTGATTCTTCCATTCTCACACATTCCCGACGCAGAAATGATTATCATGGGTTCCTTGGTGGTATTGATAGCCTTTGATTCCCTGACATTCTGAACGAAGTGAAGATTTCCAAACTGGAACGGACTGTGGCCTGCATAGAGAAGATCCCTCAGCTCAGTATCGTAAACTTCAGGATGCAGCTTAAACACTTCAGTAGCATTGAAAGAAAGCGGCGAATCTACATAAACTGGAATATTCGGTAAACGGCCTGCGAGAAGAAGGAGATTAAGAAAATACAGAACCTCCTGAGTTCTACCCACGCTGAACGCTGGAATCACAATTTTTCCACCGCGTTTGACAGTTCTTTTAATTACATGCTCAAGGTCAATAAGCGACTTCTCCTGCTTCTCGTGATTTCTTCCACCGTAAGTACTCTCTGTTATAAGAAAGTCAGGTCTGGAAGAAAGATCAGGGTCTCGGAGAATTGGTCTGTCAAAACGACCCAGATCACCTGTAAAAAGCAGTGTGCGTTTTTTTCCTTTTTCCTCAATTGTAAGTTCAACCTGGGCACTGCCGAGAATGTGTCCTGCCTCAAGAAAACGCAATGTTATCCCTGGAAAGATTGGAAAAGAAAGATCATATGGTATGGACACGAATTTCTCTATCGCTGAAAGGGCATCTTCCAGATCGTAAAGAGGTTCAATGGGAGGAAGATTTTCTTTAGCTCGTCTTTTGTTAAGATACTCTGCGTCTTGCTGCTGAATGTGCGCGGAGTCAGGAAGCATGATAGCAGCAAGATCTCTGGTTGCCCCGGTTGAGAAGATCATACCTTTAAAGCCATTCTTAACAAGCCCCGGAAGTTTTCCGGAGTGATCGATGTGTGCATGAGAAAGAACTACAGCATCCAGTGATGCAGGCTCATAGCCATATTCACGATTAAGCCTCTCGCTGTCATTTCTTCTACCCTGGCTGAGTCCGCAGTCAAGAAGAATTCTTTTTCCTGCAACCTCTAAAAGGTGCTGAGAACCGGTAACAGCACGGGCAGCTCCAAAAAATGTGATTTTCAAGTCAGTCTCCTTGGGTTGGGATATTCTGGTTTTGGTACTCTGTACACTTACTATGCTCATTGCTTGCATCAGCTGCAACCTTACCGCACCGGGAGCGGAACTGAATGCTCATGTATATGTTATGGACAAAGAGGGGGAAACGCCCTAGATTAGGGGGCTGGATTCAGAGTCTTAGCTGACCAGGTCTAATTCAGGCAGACGGGGGTACCGTCAGCCACTTCATTTGGAGGATAAATGAGAACTGCCATTATTACATTGTTGATTCTCAGTCTGAGCATGTTCGCTGATACAGCCTATCAGCGTATTGAGGCTGACGAGAATCTGACCGTTGATCAGAGAGCCCTTTAC
>JAOZRM010000016.1:0-4351 GCA_029940175.1 Candidatus Sabulitectum sp.
GTTCACCCTCGCCTTCAGATGTTCCAGAGCGTTCTCTGCAACCAGTATTACCTCTGAGTTAACCAGAGTGGTAACCGGTACATGGCTGGCAGCCACTGCAAATACTCCGGGAATGTTGCCGGCAGCTCTGGCCACAAGGTTGTCACCGTTTGTAAGGATCACAGCCTTTTTGCCAGTGAGCCCGTTTCCGCCAAGCATTTCTCTTACTTCATTTGTCTTTCCATCAACCGAGAGATCGCGAATGATCCTGAGATTTCCCTCAGAAAGTCTTTCACTGAGAATCCCTGCCAAAGCCTTGCGACG
The DNA here is from genome assembly GCA_029940175.1 of Candidatus Sabulitectum sp. Taxonomy (GTDB): domain Bacteria; phylum Fermentibacterota; class Fermentibacteria; order Fermentibacterales; family JCC-6; genus Sabulitectum. The sequence goes on from JAOZRM010000016.1 coordinate 304, forward strand.
AACCTTGCGGTTGATCTTGATGTTGAAGGTTCTCAACTTTGGACCGTGGGCAACACCACCACTACGCCAGATCGGGCTCTTGAAAGAACCGGCACGGGCATGGCCTGTACCCTTCTGTCTCCAGGGTTTTCTTCCACTGCCTTTTACCTCTGCTCTGGTAAGAGCACTGGCGTTACCCTGGCGCTTGTTCGTTTGCTCTGCGCGAACGACTTCCCAGAGTACATGAGTGGAAACACCCATAGCAAAGAGTTCGTCGGGGAGCTTTACAGCACCAACCTCTTCACCCTTCATGGTGTATATTCTGGCTTCTGCCATCAGCTCTCACCTCCCCTGCGAATTTGCTTCCTCACCATGAGGTAGCCGTTCTTGGCACCGGGCACTGCACCCTTGATAACCAAGAGATTTTTCTCGACATCGATCTGAATGATCTCGAGGTTTTTCACAGTTGTTCTTGTATTGCCAGTCTGACCTGGCATTTTCTTGTTCTTCCAAACTCTTCCCGGTGTGGCGCACTGGCCGATCGAACCGGGGATACGCTTGGCATGACAACCGTGGGTATCATCACCACCGGAGAACCCGTGGCGCTTAACAACACCCTGAAAGCCCTTACCCTTGGTAAGACCTGTCACATTAACCTTTTCCCCCGGAATGAACATCGAAACGGTGAAAGTATCACCGGCTTTGACTTCTTCCGCAGGAGCAGGAAATTCAACAAATCTTGAAACAGGAGGAGCCCCGACCTTATCAAGGTGACCCTTGACAGGCTTATTGAGTCTGCTCTCCTTTTTCGGCCAGTAACCCACCTGAACCGCGGAGTATCCATCGGTCTCGGGGGTCTTAACCTGCACCACCGGATTGGGGGCAGCTTCAAGCACCGTAACAGGTATCGCTCTGCCATCCTCTGCGAAGACGCGAGTCATACCTAATTTACGAGCCATTATTCCGCTCATAACCACTTCCCATCGCTGAAGTCCCCATGGAACGGGGGGACAAGCGTTTCTGTTTTTACCGCCAGCAGGATCGACCGTCCCCGTCCTGTCAGTGCGGTTTTTCCTCTTAACCCGGAAAACCGGGTCAGTAAGGAATGAAACTAATTACTACTTGATCTCCACATCGACACCTGCAGGAACATCAAGCTTCCTGAGTGCTTCAGTGGTCTGCTCATTGGGATCCATGATCTCAATAAGTCTGGAATGTACCCTGATCTCAAACTGCTCGCGTGATTTTTTGTTCACATGCGGGCTTCTCAAAACTGTAATAACCGAACGTCTGGTGGGCAGAGGTATTGGCCCGGCAACACGAGCACCGGTGTTAACAACACCGCGCACTATGTCGGTGGACGACCTGTCCAGAAGACGATGATCATAGGCTCTGAGCCTGATCCTCAACCTGTTCTCGTTCAATGCAACTCCTTACAACAACTAACCGACGGGTTGACCCCGTTCCATAAAAACTGCCGTAATGGAACCTATGTGCCTACTGCACACAGATTTCCAAACAAGCAACTAAAACTCTAGTGCACCTGTCGAACCCTTAGAAGCCCGCAGGGATGGCTATTATACACAATAGCCGTCAATTGCGCTACCCCTGAGAACAATGCAAAACCGGTAAATATTTTAGACAGAAATACGATCCAGAATACGGAAAATCAGCAGTGTGCCAGGTCAATCCTCGGACAAGGCTAAATTTTGATGAGATTCCCACCAACTTGAAGGCCATCTCCCTGCATAAGATCTGTAATTTCTGAAACCGCTTTTTTCACTGCAACGGCAACAACTTCACTCAATCCTTCTCCCAGAACCTGAGGAGGGTCTATAGTAACCCCCCAGAGGGTCCACTGGGGAAATTCACCCTCATAGATCGTTGCAAGAGATTCCACCAGTGTGCAAAGATCCGATTGATGAAAAGAAGGAGAAAATGCCCTGGGCAATGTTTTACCTGTTATGACCTGCCCGGCAACTTCACCTGCAACAGCGTCAAGAAATACAACTGATTTCGTACCTGGAAGAATATTCCATATTTCGTACAGATCCCCTGGAATCTCCCTGAAAGCAATACCGGAAACATCACCGATCCTGCATCTGAGTTCCTGAAGCATTGCCATTCCCGCGCCATCATCTCCGGCCAGAGTATTACCTACGCCAATGAAAGTTATCTTTTCCAAATTCAAGAATCCATCAACGCTTTATGGGCGCGAACGTTTTTACTCTGTACTGACACTGATCACTTCCAGGTTCCATGGATTCAAGTTTGAGTCTCATGCCGCTCATCTTTCCCAGGTACCCCGCAAGATTGTTGTAGAAGAGAACACACAAATCTCCCCCGAGTTCTATGCCTTCTTTTATACACAGCTCTCTGATAAAACATGTTTTTGTAGTTATTGTAAGTTGATCTGCTTCAATGGTGAAATTCAAGTCCCATGACGGATTGAATTGTTTCGATGCCATTTCAAGAACTTCAGTAAAAGATTCCGGCACCTGGTATCTTGGCAGCTGGTTGGCCAGCGTTCTTCCAGCCATTGTTCCAACTGCTGGCATGCTTCCCCCGAGAGTGTGTCTGAAAACGGCTGCTATTGACAGCAACCTTATACCAAGATCATCCAGCGCTTTCTGTTGCTCTACTTTGTCTGTGACATCTGAGGTCTGTGATGTCCCTGGTGTGAGCTTTGCGGCAAGATCAAGTGCATAGTTGTCATGGTAAAAGTTTCTGGACAGTTCTGCTCCTTCATGGGTGATGGCTTCTGCAGGACACACTTCTGAACAGCTGAAACAGCCAAAGCATTCATTCTCCCTTTTCACAAAAGGCAGACTCTTCTCCTCATCGAACTCGAATACATCTGTAGGACATTCGTCTACGCACAAGGCGCAGCCCACACAGGCATCTTCATCAATAAGCACCTTGATCATCACTTCACCTCCCGCCTGATTGTTCGAACAGTGGCACCATTCTTTCGCACTTCAACAGCCATTGGCATATTCCCGGATGCGTGTGTGGCGCATGCAAGACAAGGGTCAAAGCATCTGAGAGAAAACTCAACACTGCTCATAAGCAGCTCATCCTGTCCTGTACCGGCATAGTTTGAGGCCATACCTGCTATGCAGTGATCTATTGCCGCATAGTTGTTCTGGGTTGCCACAATAAGGTTTGCTTCTGTAAGAATACCATTGTCATCTGTTCTGTACTCGTGAATAAGAATACCCCGGGGAGCCTCCACCATACCGATAAAGGTTCCTGCTCGCGGTTTTGCTTCAACCATGAGATTGTCATCAGCGCCCTGTGCAGCAAGTTCTCTTATCCTCTCAGAGCAGTAGACCATCTCTATAAGACGGGCTTCAATGTTGTCCAGTGCTGATGATCTGGGATGCTTCTTCGCTCGGAACTCAGCCAGCAGGGAGTCGGCGATAGGAGTATTGATACTGTCGTTGATGTTCAGCCTCGCAAGAGGTCCGACGAAGAATGGTCTATCTCCGTCCCGCAGCATAACGGACTTCATATAAGAACCCGACATGGAATGCTCGACCAGGTGCTTTGCGTATTCCTCCGGGTTGAATACCAGATCCATTTTACCGGAGGGTTTCATTACAGCGCAGGGAGACTCAAAAAAAGTCAACCTTCCATTGTCGGAGAGTGCCATGGAGCTGAAAGGTATATCAAGACTGTCCCGGATACCCTCAAGCTTTTCCAGAGCATCAAGAATTATCACGTTCAGTTCTTGAAGCAAATCAACTGCTTCACCACCCCATGAAGCCATATTTAACATTTCTTCAGCAGTGGGAGCCGAGGCAAGACCGCCGGGGATGGATGTTACAGGATGAACCCCTCTTCCACCTACAATCTCCACAATTCTCTGACCGATACTTCGTAATCTGAGCATCTTTCTGGCAGCTTCAGGCTTCAATTTCAACAGTTCAAAAATGTTGCGCTGCTCATGAGGAGCATCCAGTCCCAGAAGAATATCAGGCCCGGCAAGCACAAATGTGCTCAAGGCATGAGAGTGAAGAATATGCCCCATGTACATCAGTTCGCGAAGCCTTTTTGCCGTGTCGGT
>JAOZRM010000016.1:4451-22583 GCA_029940175.1 Candidatus Sabulitectum sp.
AGTGAAGAATATGCCCCATGTACATCAGTTCGCGAAGCCTTTTTGCCGTGTCGGTGATCGTCAAACCCAATCCGTTTTCGATTGCAGTAACCGAAGCCATGTGGTGTGCAGCTGGACACACACCGCAAATTCTTGCCGTTATCAGAGGCATCTTGAACAATTCCATACCCTCAAGAAGTTTCTCGAACCCTCTGATCTCTAAAACATGAAGGTGCCCCTGATTTACTTTTCCCGAATCATCTATATCCAGGGTAATCTTTGCATGCCCTTCGATTCTTGTAACCGGATTTATTACTAACCTAGACATTTTTTACCTCTTTTCTCTCTATCGGGAAAATCATTTCTCGCCCACCCATTCCCGGATCTCAACCGTGGGTTTTTTGTATACAACAGGGGAGGAAAGTGCATAGGAATAGAAAGTCTTTGCCTCCTTTGCCATGTAGTCCAATATCTCATTCTCATCTATATCAGTGAGTAGACTCATTCTTTTCGCAACCATGCTTCTTATATCCAGATGCGGTTCAGTTACAACAGCAATTGACGGCCCTGTACAACCTGCACAAGTCACTCCTTTGTTCGTACACTGCGCTCTGCATCTTTCAAGAGTTACTGATCCTAGGCAGATCACACCCTGGCTGAGAAAACAGATATCCTTTTCCGGAGCTGTTACAGCTCCCTTCTTGAATGCTACTCCTTCTCTTTTTACCATTTTTCTGTTACACTGAGAACAGACTGTACCTGCGGGCATCACTGCCCCTTCTTCTCCCAGCAGTACTTTTATGGCTTGTGCAATGTAATACGGGTGTGGGGGGCATCCCGGCAGATGCACATCAACTTCCACAACCTCATCAATGGGAATCACGCTGTGCTCAAGAACCGGAGCTCCCTGTGGTCTTTCTGTCTCAGTGGTTGTTGGAAGACCTCCGTAAACTTTGCTTAAAATAGCATCGTCCTTGTAAAGCCAGCCAAGACCTGAAACCCCTCCATATGAAGCACATGTTCCAAATGCAACCAGCTTGTCCACACTCTCCCGCATTTTGAGTACAGCTTCTCTATCATGGTCACTTCTGATAGCTCCTTCCACGAGACCTATGTCAGCTTTGGGATAATCCCGCACATCCATAAGAACTGGAATCCTCACAAATTCTATCGAGTCCACCAGATTCAGAAGCTTCTCATGAAGATCCACAACAGCGATATGACATCCTGAACAACCGGACAACCATTCAGTTGAAACTTTTGCCTTCATTGTACATCCTCCACAATCAGTTCTTTTAAACAGGCATTGGGACCGGCATGCAGAATTTCAAGTTCAACTTTCTTACCTGGCATAATTTTTTCCATGGCTCCAGCGAAAACACCATGGGACATGTAACAGAGGGAAAGTTTCTGGTCGTGAGCATACCTGAAAAGGGCGTTTCTTACCATACAGGTTCCAAAACTGAGTCTGATAACCTGTTTTCCGTCTCTGTCCTCAATAGAATTTTCCGAGTCTCCCTTGAACGGAAGAAAATCCCAGACGATACCCCGGTCTTTCAGTGCTTTGCTGAGTATCTCGATGGCCCTTATTGGATCCTGAGTTGTCTCGGTATTCTCCACAGCCTCCTGTCCGAATTTTTTCCCGGCCAGGGCACACGAGGATAGGCTGCCCTTTCCGAGATTTTTTTCGGCTGCATGGGTAAGCGAGCCGATAAGAAACGCAATACCCTGCAACTTATCTTTTTCTTTATGCATCTCATTTCTCCTTTCTTTATCCGTCTTTCTGCCTATAATTTACCTTTCATCATCGTTAATGACTTTTTTTACTCATTATTGTCTCTAATAAATCTATTGCTGCGCCAAAAAAAAGAGAAACATATAATAATACTAGTTAATAGGATATCCATGAATCCATGTTTGCCTCCAACCGCATTTTTTCTCTCTTGCACGACAATAACAGCAAACAGATACTGCAACCAGTGCCCCATTACTTGACACCAACACCCACCCCAGGCAGGTTGTTAGTTAAGAAGGTTGTTCGTAAATGACCACATTCCTATATTGCTTTTTGCTGGAACACTGAATAACCCTGAAGAAAGGTTGTATCATGCCCAAATATGTTAATTGCCCGGATCATTTTGCCCCGTTGTTTGACCTTGCTGAAGATTTGATTGTTCCATATTTCGATGATTTCAAGCGCATACCGGAAGAAGGCAGTATCACAGTTGCCTCCGAGAGGTATGTTGTTTACAGGGCAGAATCCATGGCCATTGCAATGAAAGAACAGCTTTCATCCGTGCTGGGGCCTGGAGCCGGTGTGGTTATTTACCAGATTGGTAAGGCAACCGGAGCTGCAGACGCAAGATACTATTTCAAAAAATCAGGCGTCCAGGATCCCGGGCAGCGACTTGCAATGGGACCGGTTTCTTTTGCACTGGGTGGTTATGCAAATGTGACCATTCTGCCAGAAAGTGCACCTGCGCCCAATGAAGACTTCCTGCTTGTTTATGACCATCCTAATTCATATGAAGCTGAAGCTCATCTGAAAGCAGGAATATCCTCAAACAAACCTGTTGACTTTTTGAATGCTGGATACTCCGCCGGCTGGTGCTCTGAAGCTTTCGGTTTAAAACTGGAGGCAAAAGAGATCACATGCAAAGCCATGGGAGATGCCCAGTGCCGGTTTGTGATGGCTACAGGCCCTCGGCTTAGAGAGCGAGTAAAAGAAATGAAAGCCCTGTATTCGCTTTAGACCGGTCCGGTCTCAAAATTCCTGGTGCTGGTCGCCCCTCTGCAGTGCAGGGGGGCGACCAGAAAAACTCTAACCTGCAGAATACTCGGTCACCTGGATCATGGAATCGAATAATGCGCCAGCCTTACTGAACAACTCGGCCAGAGATTCCCGGGACGGAGCCTCCCAGCAGCAACAGGCAAAACCTTCTTGTGAATTGATGTAAGAACGGTCCATTGTCATTCCGCTTCCTCCGGAAGCTTCAATGACGTTTGCTCAACTTTTGCTGATCTCAGGTGGTGCGAGCTTTGGCATGGTTACAAAAAACTTCATGATACACCTCCATTTGGTACTGCTTGGCGGTACAAACAATTGCCACCGCCAGAAATAGCATAAGAAGTACGTAGCGGCTAAGCAATACCTGTCCTTAGAATGTAATGCCCATCTTCTCAAGCAACTTCTTCTGTACGTTCGGAGGTACCTCTGCAAAATCGCTGAATTGCATGGTGTAACCAGCCCGCCCTTGAGAAAGGCTTCTCAGTGTTCCGGTATAGCCGAAGAGCTCCGCGAGAGGAATATTGGCAAGAACAGCCTGAGCCTCTCCCCGGTTCTCAATGGAAACCACTGTTCCACGTCTGGCATTAATATCACCGATTACATCACCCATATAGTCCACTGGTGTGACAATGTCGACTTTCATGATGGGCTCTCTGATAACAGGGGAAGCTTTTTGAAGGGCTTTTCTAAGAGCAATTGCAGCGGATGAACTGTAGCCCAGTTCTGTTGAGTCAGTTTCATGAATTCTGGCACTGACAAGAACAATTTCAACCCCATCCAGAGGGTAACCTGCAAGTACACCTGCACTGACAGATCCCATAACTCCACTCTTTACAGCATCAAGAAACTGATTTGAGAGGTTCTCGACCTCTGAAGAGAATTTGACACCTGTATCGTAAGGGCGCACCTCTACACAAGCGTTACCGAAGTTACCTTTTCCGGCAATGAGCCTCTCAAAGGTATCTTCACCTCTAGCGATGGAAGAAACACTTTCACGATAGGAAACCTGAGGTCTGCCGGTACGAACATCAAGTTTTTTCTCTCGCTTCATCCTGTCAACAACAATCTCCAGATGAAGCTCGCCCATACCCCTTATCAGAGTCTGGCCCGTTTCTCTGTCAACTCCCACCTTAAGGCTGGGGTCTTCACTGGTCATGTCTCTAAGAGCATCTTCAAGTTTTTTCTCATCATTTGTGCTTGCAGGCTCGATTGCCATTTCCATAACCGGATCCACAAAATGTATGGTCTCCAGAGTAAGCGGTTTACCGGTAACAGTCAGAGTGTCTCCAGTTGCAGCGTTCTTCATGCCTGCGGCAGCGATGTCTCCCTCAGAAATACCGTCCAGGTGAATTCTCTTGTCAGCATGCATCATAACAAGCCTTGTAAGTCGTTCTTTCTTCCCAGTTCTGTTGTTGAAAACAGGCTGACCGTCTTTCGCAGTTCCCGAATACACTCTGAGGTATGCCAGACGGCCCAGATGGGCATCTGTCTGTATTTTGAACACAAGAGCAGTAAATGGTTCGCTGTCTGATCGCTCTCGTGTTTCTTCTTTCCCGTTTGGCTTGATTCCTGTAACAGCCGGTAGTTCCTCCGGAGCAGGCAACCAATCCACAATGGCGTCAAGAAGTCTCTGTACTCCTACATTCCGAAGAGCAGCACCGCACAGAACGGGAATAAATGCTCCTTCAATTGTGCCTCTTCTGATCAGGGCAGTAATCTCTTCATGCTCAAGTTCTCCGGCGAAATACCTTTCCATTGCTCCATCATCCAACTCGGCAACAGACTCTTTGATCTTCTCCAGAGCCCGGGCAGCTTCTTCCTGAAGATCTTCCGGGATTTCATCCACCTCAAATTTTGTTCCCAGTGACTCCAGGTCAAAATACAGAGCTTTCTGCTGCAGAACATCGATTACACCCTTGAAATCGCTCCCCTGCCCCACCGGAAGCATCACAGGCAGAGGTGTTTCTCCAAGAATATCTTTCATCATCTGGAGAACACGGTGAAAATCTGCCCCCTGTCTGTCAAGTTTGTTAACGAACGCCAGAGCAGGTACCGAATACTTCTGAGCCTGGCGCCAGACAGTTTCCGTCTGCGGTTCCACGCCCCCAACTGCACAGAATACACCAACTCCTCCGTCAAGTATACGAAGAGAACGCTCTACCTCAGCTGTAAAATCAACGTGTCCCGGGGTGTCAATTATGTTAATTCTTGTCTTATTCCACTCACAAGTGGTTGCTGCAGATACAATTGTTATTCCCCGCTCCCGCTCTTGGGGCATCCAGTCCATCACAGCAGTGCCGTGGTCCACATCACCCATGCGGTGGGTTCGGCCGGTGTAGAAAAGAATTCTCTCTGTTACTGTGGTTTTCCCTGCATCTATGTGTGCAAAAATCCCGATGTTTCTCGTTTTACTGGGCGTGCCCATTCCAGTCTCCCCCTCAATCACATTTAAATAATCATGACTGTGCAATTTATGCAGATAACAGCAGATGTCAACCTTTGAGAAGAAGTGGATATATTGCTATCCGGCAAAAATCATCACCTGCAAAAACAGATTCAATAACTTCAACCCTCACAGAAGATTCTGTTATGGTTTCCCAGATATCTCTGTAAAATCCTGCACCGCACAAACAGTACTCTACAGTCATCTCCATACCCAGTTCAAGCACTTGATTAACTCTTGGGCAATGACAGTACATCTTTCTTCTTTCATCGGGATCTTTCTCACTTAGCCATTTTCTCAAATTGCAGCTTTTGGGTATTTTCGTTGCAATCATACGATTGCCGTCCAGCACGCCGGCAAGCCCCATGTTCATTTCCAGCAGCCTGTTAATGGTCTCCATATCCATGAGCATTTCATCTCTGAGAGATTCAACAAACTGCTTCTTCAATAATTCAATAGCCTCTGCAAAATCTCCATTCATTCTGAAAGCATCTCGAATAGACACAAGTTTTGATCCGGGGTAATGACATGCACATCCAGTTACAACATCATGAATTTCCTTATCTGAGAGGTCTTCCTTTAACTCATTCATAACATTCGCAGTCCACGCAATTACATTTACAGGAGCAGTGCTGGAACTGAATTCTTCAGAACCCTTCAGTACTCGATCAGTGAATTCCTGACCTTTAAGCTCCTTCAGTTGTCTGGAAAGCTTATCCAGCCACATTTTCTCAAAATCCATTGTTTCCCTTCTTTTGTAGCAGATTTACTCCACAGGTGACAGGTCACAGTGTTTTAACGGTACAAGCAGTTCTTCCGGATCTGTGCTCCACTGAGCCATCTTCCGTGAGATATGCTCAGTCCAGCTGTAGTTATCAAATGTGTATTTCTCCTCTTTTGTTTTATCAGAAAGAGGAATAATGAATCCGGCGTTTTTGTAATAGTTCTGTGCAAGGTAGCCCTGATCCATGATCTGCATGGCGTATCCGGTGATCTCATCTGTTAAGTCAGGATATGTTTCTTCAAACAAGTGAAATTCCATGGGGTACCTTGGACGCACAGGTGGTTCCTCTGCGGGAAAACCCATTGCAAGAATAACAAGAGGAAATACGTGATCAGGAAGATTGCAATCCTTCCTTAATCTTTCGGACATATATGGAGCCGCTCCTATGTAGCAGCTTCCCATACCGAGACTCTCTGCTGCTGTTACCATATTCTGGGCCATGTAGGCAGCATCCTGGATACCAAAAAGAAGACTGTGAATGTTTGACGCTTCCCTCTTCCAGCCTCTTGCCTTCATTACCTTTTCCATTCTGTGCAGGTCGCATAGGATGATGAATTGAATCGGGGCATTAAAGGCATTTTTTTCTCTGTTCCTCTGAATGATCGCGCTGCCCAGCTGCATGGCGAAGGGGGCCTGCTGACCTGCCCTTGCAACGGTGAGAATCTCTTCTTCTGTGGGAATCTGCTCTGTATACTTCCTAATGGATTTCCGGTTCATCATCGAATCAATAACTTCGTTTTTTATCATGATGTTCCTCCCTGGTCTCTGCGATCGTTGTGTGTCAGTTATGTTTTCAGTTTGAATTATACACATTCTATTGCAATCTTGACCTGTCCGGAAAGAATGGTGATGTTGTGCGGTGAAACAAAAGGAGGAATCATGGGTCTTTTAAATTCGATCCTCGCTTCACAGGGAGGAAATATTGTCGGGCAGATCTCCAGCAAATTCGGATTAGACCCCGACATGGCTGAAAGCGCTGTTCGCAGTCTGATCCCTGCAATTTCACAGGGAATACAGAGCAACACTTCTGATCAGGCAGGGCTGGAATCTCTGGTCGACGCACTGGCAAACGGAAATCATCAGAACTATCTTGACAATCCCGACAGTGTATCAGATCCCGCCACTACAGCGGATGGGAATGCCATCCTCGGGCACATTCTGGGCAGCAAAGATGTCAGCAGGAATGTGGCGGATGAAGCGGCTGCAGAAACCGGTGTAAACAGCAGTACATTGAAGAAAGTGCTTCCAATACTTGCCAGTGTAGCCATGGGAGTAATGAGCAAAGAAAGTTCATCATCTTCAGGTAACAAATTGGAGATCGGCGGATTGTTGACCTCTCTTCTCAAGCCGGACTCAGACGACAATGATTCTGTTTTGGAAGGTGTTCTTGATCTGGCCAAAAAGCTCTTCTAGTTTAAGAGGGGAGAAGTACTATGTAAGCTGCCAATCGGGCAGGATACAAAATAATGGCTGCTCCTGTCAGGAGCGGTTGTCTTGTTGCAGTCTCATTCCAGCTCCATTACGTACACTCGAGGGAAAGAGTATGGACAAATTGTGTATGCAAGAATCCCATGGTCTGTTATCCCGAAGGCAATCATTTCATCTTCTGGAAGCCCATGAGTGGTACAGTTAAATGCCAATTCTCCATCAAGAGAGTAAACATCAAAGGACGGGGTAAAATAGGAACCGTAGCAAACCCAGAGATACTCCTCTGAATCCTGTACTTGAAGGTCTGTTATTCCCGGTTCATAATCAGATGGTTCCCAGTCTCCAATACGTCCATCTCTCAGCTTTCTCCAGATTACTTCCAACTCAATCTCATCAGCATCACGCAATGCTTTGTCATGCGGCGTATAGAGAGTATCAAGCAGATTCCCATCTGTAGAAAACACCAGAACCTCGTGACCCTCTCTGTCCGGCGCTACAAAAACCATTCCTGTATTGCTGGCAGCAATAGAGTTCTCAAGCTGAACAAACAAGTCGTACATACTTTCCAGAAGATCAACTTCAAGATACCTTGAAAACAGAACTCTCTCTCTCTTTCCAGTCACAGAGTTCCATACGCCAATTTCGTAGCCGATACTGACAGAATCACCTTCTCGATCAATGTTTCCAACAAACCCCACTACTATGGAATCGTTAACGAAGCACGGTTCCTGAAGAGATGTCATTCCATCCAGAATTACTGATGAGATAGGGTTTGCCAGGTGATCAAAAAATATGCATCTGGGCGGCATATTGAATTCAAATACTGCAAAACTGCTTCCTGTCACTTCAATGTACTCTGCGCATCTGTATTCAAGGGGTCCATTGCCATGGTGATCCTGGGAAACAAGATGAGTGCAGTCAATATCAAAAATACGTAATTCCTGATAACCCTTGTCAAGAACAACAAACATAGAATCGTTAACAAAAACAGCACCGGAAATGCTTCCGAATACTTCGTATGGTTCTCCGTAATCCACACCCAGGGAATCCACAACTACCAGCCGTCTTTCTTCAACGATCCGCTCTGTTTGAGCAGGAGACAACTGACATGCAAGCAGATTAACAATAGTGGTTATTATTGCTGCGAATGGAATCAACCGACTCATTAATACTCCTGAGTAATTCAGTTTTTCTCAGGTAGTGCCTGGCGATTGAGTTTGTTCCCAGACAGAGTGATTGTACTAAAGAGAAAACCCCGCCAGTATAAACATTGGCGGGGCTTATCTATGTAGCAGAGATTACCAGCGGTAGTGGGCGAAAGCCTTGTTGGCATCGGCCATCTTATGGGTATCCTCTTTCTTTTTCACGCTTGAGCCCTCGTTCCTGGCAGCATCCATAAACTCGGCTGCCAGACGGGATCTCATAGTGTTACCCTTACGTTTTCTGGAAAAACCAATGATCCATCTCATGGCAAGAGCGTCCCTTTCCTCGGGGCGAACTTCAAGAGGAATCTGGTAGGTAGATCCACCAACACGACGGCTCTTAACCTTAAGAGTAGGGCGGACATTGTTCATCGCTTTTGTGAAAACAGATACAGGATCCTGCCCTGTTTTCTCAGAAATGATGTCAAATGCACCGTATACAATAGCCTCAGCTATTGATTTCTTTCCCTGCAGCATAATGTTGTTGATAAACTTGGCAACAACAATATTTCCGTACCGTACGTCAGGTAATATTTCTCTGCGCTTAGGTCTGTTTCTTCTCATTTTTTATGTTCCCCGCTCTATGAATCCCGTTTTGTTCCGTATTTGGAACGGCTCTGTTTTCTACCCTCAACACCGCTTGTGTCCTCTACACCACGAATGATGTGATAACGCACGCCTGGAAGGTCTTTAACTCGGCCACCCCTTACAAGAACCACGGAGTGCTCATTAAGGTTGTGTCCCTCGCCGGGAATATATGCTGTAACCTCAAACCCGTTACGAAGTCTTACGCGAGCAACTTTACGAAGCGCCGAGTTAGGTTTCTTCGGGGTGGAAGTATACACACGGGTACAAATTCCTTTTCTCTGTGGACACCCAGTGAGAGCAGGTGCCTTCGTCTTCTGAGTGGGCTTTTTGCGCCCTTTTCGCACCAACTGATTAATGGTGGGCAATCTTTCTCCTTTCGTGGGTCAGCTCGCGAGAGCTGCCTTTTCTCTTTTTACAGTAAGTGCAACTCTATACATGATTAAACTTATCGTCAACCTCTGGCTCCGGTACCGGTATCGGCAGATCGGAACCATCACTCATGGAAATGGTAAGATCTCGATAGTCTTTCACTCCTGTTCCTGCAGGAACAAGATGCCCCACAATTACATTTTCCTTAAGGCCAACCAGTGTATCAAGCTTGCCGTTAATGGCAGCGTCTGAAAGAACTGAGTTGGTCTCCTGGAAAGATGCCGCGGAGAGGAAACTACTCGTTGCCAGTGATGCCTTGGTTATACCAAGCAGCATTACATCACTGGATGCAGGGCGTCTGCCCTGACTCATCATATCCATGTTTACTTTGTTAAGGGCAAGACGGTTGACTCTGGCTCCTTCAAGGAACTGTGTGTCTCCCGCATTCTCAACCCTTGCTTTACCAAGCATCTGTCTTACAACAATACCGATGTGTTTATCATTGATCTTAACACCCTGAAGTCTGTAGACCTCCTGGATCTCGTTAAGAAGGTAATCCTCAACACTTTCAGTACCAATCACTCTGAGAATATCATGTGGATCAAGAGGACCGTCAGTAAGCTTGTCCCCGGCTTCCACGTGATCGCCTTCACGAACCCTGATATGCTTGGTTGCCTGTATCTTAACATTGGCCTCCTGGCCCTGATCTCCTGTGATGGTCACTGTACGCATAGCGGTCTTGATGGGGCTTAACGTGATTGTTCCGCTGATCTCGGCAATTGCTGCAGCATCGCTGGGGCGTCTTGCTTCAAAAAGCTCATCAACACGGGGAAGTCCACCTGTGATGTCTTTCTGCATACCTGCTCGCTTGACCATTCTTGCAATATGGGTTCCAGTTCTTATCAAATGTCCATCTCTAACGTGCAGAGTGGCTCCACTGGGGATAGGATAAACACCCCGGACATGGTCCTTGATAAATTGCTCGACTGGATCCTGACCAATCTGACGCTGTTTACCGCGAACCACGATGTGGCTTCTAAAGCCACCCTTCTGATAGAAACTCACCAGAATAAGAATCCTTGAGTCAGCAATGATATCACTCAGGCGAAGAATCAACTGCCTGGTGCCTGCATGTGCTTTATCAAGACTGGCAAGACCCATGATAAATGGATGGTTCTTGCTGTAGTCAATCAAAGCTTCCATGAACTCATCCTCAAGATCTTCATTCTTACGGCTGCTGGAAAGTGCAAGACGGTCCGTAACACCCTTCAAAACCGCAAATTCCTTCTTATCCTTTTTGGTTTTTGCTGTGGCTACACCTAATTGTTCAACAATTTCGGCGAAAGCAGCATAACTGCCTGTTCCAACTCTTCTGCAGTCAAGGGCAAGGAACGATGTTTCTGAAGTGCTCTCTGCATGACCTACAAGTATATCATCGTAGAGAGAAGTGGGTCTTACGGCATTAGTATCACGATATGTGAAAACAATTCTGCCATTTGCGGTCTCAGCCTCTTCAAGAAGCTCGTTAAACGTGATAAGCTCTTCTTCTCTGCGCCTTGGTCTACCGGACAGCACAACCATAAACTCAGGAAGAATGAAAATGTGAGGGTGAAGCGTACGGCTTCTATCTTCTACAATAATCATCTGCCTGTGCTGTTCACTGTCAATATCCTCTTGCAGTGTAACATCCTCTTCAATGTCCACATAGTGAATTGAGCCTGAGTGTTCACTGATTATGGGGTTACTGAACGGTTCTGCCACAAAGAGTAATTCGTCCCTCTCAACTATCTGGTCATCAACGATGAACATGATTGAACCGGGAGAAATTTCGTAGGTGGAAAGAATCTCTCCGTCACTGTCCACCACGTCGATCTGCCCGTTCCTTGAAGCAATAACGCTTGGGTTGTCGTCTGCGTCTACCCCCTCAACCAGATGTATGTTCCTGAAACTGACCTTACCTGGATGTCTGGCTTTTACCTGGTTGTCCTGTGCCTCTCGCGACGCAACACCACCAGTATGGAAAGTACGCAATGTAAGCTGAGTACCAGGTTCACCGATTGACTGAGCTGCTATAACACCTGCGGCTTCACCCTGTGTAACCATGCGGTTACGACTGAGGTCCCAGCCGTAGCACTTGGCACATAGACCACGCTCTGCTTCACATGTGAGTACCGAACGGATCTTAACAGACTCAATGGAACGGGAATCTATGTATGAAGCAAGCTGGCTGGTAATCTCCGCACCTGCCTCGCATATTATTTCATCGGTCACAAGATCATAAACATCCTCAGCGGTTACTCTTCCAACAATACGCTCGCTGAGTTTTTCAATAACCTTCTCTCCCTCTTTAAGGGAGGATATCTCACGACCGCGAATTGTTCCACAATCATCGGTAGTTATCACAACATCCTGACAGACGTCCACAAGTCGACGTGTGAGGTAACCAGCATCAGCCGTTTTGAGAGCTGTGTCTGCAAGACCCTTTCTGGAACCGTGGGTCGAAATGGAGTACTCAATAACCGAAAGACCCTCTTTCAGAGAACTGATGATCGGAGTCTCAATCGTCTCACCGATCTCACCCGAAAGCTTCTTCTTCGGTTTGGCCATGAGACCACGCATGCCTGCAAGCTGTCTTACCTGCTCAACGCTTCCTCTGGCTCCTGAGTTTGCCATTAGATAAATCGGGTTAAACCCGTGGTTGTCGTGACTGAGCTGCTCCATCATAGAATTCTTCACATCGTCTGTGGCCTTGGACCACACATCGATGATCTTGTTGTACCTGTCACTCTCGGTCATTTCACCCTTGCGGGCTGCAAACTCAATCTGGGAGACCTGAGTTGTGCTCTCTTCTATGATATTCTTTTTAGCATCGGGAATTATCATGTCATCCATACCTACTGTAAGTCCGCAGGTAGTGCTGTACTTGAACCCAAGGTCTTTGAGATTATCAAGGAAAACAGCAGTTTTAACAGCTCCCAGTTCAGTGAAAGACCTTGATACCATACGGTTCAGACCCTTCTTACCGAACACCTGAGCATGAGACTCAGTAAGGCCGTTTGCCATAATGTATCCCATTCCCTCTGGAACTATGGAGTTGAAAATAACCTGTCCCGGGGTGGTATAGTCTTTCCAGTATTTGGGCTGACGTCTTTCACCCTTTGAGTTTATCTCTTTGATCTTGTTGATATCTCTTATCTTTATTCGAGAATGAAGATTGATCTTACCTGCATCCAGGGCGCCTATCACCTCTTCCTTGGAAGAGAATATCATACCTTCGCCCTTGTCCTTGGCTAGCGGTTTTGTGATGTAGTAAGCACCAATAACGATATCATGACTCGGTGCAGCAACAGGCTCTCCACTTGAAGGCTGAAGAATGTTACGGCTTCCAAGCATCAGTACGCGAGCTTCAAACTGTGCCTCCGCAGAAAGCGGTACGTGAACAGCCATCTGATCACCATCAAAATCAGCATTGAATGCGGCACACGCAAGAGGGTGAAGTCTTATAGCAAGACCCTCTACAAGAACTGGTTCAAATGCCTGTATACCCAATCTGTGCAGTGTAGGAGCTCTGTTCAGCATTACCGGATGGTTTGCAATAACCTCTTCAAGTATTGCCCAGACGATCTCTTCCTTGTCTTCAACCTGCTTCTGTGCCATCTTGACCTTGTCACCGGTCAATCTGGCAAGTCTGCCAACCACAAAAGGTTTGAACAGCTCAAGAGCCATGGTTTTGGGAAGACCGCACTGGTGCATTTTAAGCTCAGGTCCCACAACAATAACGGAACGACCAGAGTAATCAACACGTTTTCCAAGAAGGTTCTGGCGGAATCTTCCACGCTTGCCCTTGAGAAGATCGGAAAGACTGCGAAGAGGACGCATTCCTGCACCCTTTACAGGCTTCCTGCGACTTCCATTGTCAAGAACAGCATCAACCGCTTCCTGAAGCATTCTTTTTTCATTACGACGGATCACATCAGGAGCCTGCAGATCCAGTCGTCGGAGAAGTCTGTTGTTTCTGTTGATAACACGCCTGTAAAGATCGTTGAGGTCACTGGAAGCAAACCTTCCGCCCTCGAGAGGTACAAGAGGTCTGAGATCCGGTGGGAGGACAGGCAGTACTCTAAGAATCATCCACTCAGGCTTGTTGTCATTCTTTGAACTTTCAAAGGCAACAACCTCTTTGAGTCTTTTCAGATTCTTCTGGCGACGGCTCTGGGTTGTCTCGTTGGCTATGCTGGTACGTAGAGTAGCAGCCAGCTCGTCAAGATCTATTTCAGATAAGAGGCTTGTTACTGCCTCAGCACCCATACCCACTGTGAAAGCATCTGAACCGTAAGTTTCACGAGCGGCGTAGTAATCCTCATCATCCAGAACTTTTCCCGGTTTCAGGGAAGGATGTTCACTGGTAATAACAATGTAGGACTCATAATACAGAACTCGCTCAAGATTCAGGTTGGTGATATCAAGAAGCTTGTTGATCTTGCGACTCTTGAAATACCAGATGTGAGAAACAGGTACAGCAAGCTCTATGTGGCCCATACGGCTTCTTCTAACCCGTGAATGGGTTACTTCAACACCGCAACGATCGCACTTCACGCCTCTGTATCGAGGCTTCTTGTACCTTCCGCAACTGCACTCCCAATCCTTAACCGGTCCAAATATCTTTTCACAGAAAAGACCGTCAGGCTCCGGTTTGTAGCTGCGGTAATTTATTGTTTCAGCTTTGGTTACTTCTCCGTAAGACCATTCCTTGATAGTCTCAGGTGAAGCAAGACTTATTCTAATTCCTGAGAAATCAGCCGGGAATGTGTTGGCATCTCTTAGGGAATGTGAATCAAGCATTCTACCTCCCCCTCTCTTCTGTCATATCAAGTTCCACATCCAGAGCAAGGCTTCTCATTTCACTGAGAAGAACATTGAAGGCCTCTGGTGTTCCTCTGGTTTCCACATTTCTGCCATGAACAATTGCCTTGTATGCTTCTGTACGTCCATCAACGTCATCACTCTTGATGGTAAGCATTTCCTGAAGACAGTGTGAAGCTCCGTACGCCTCAAGAGCCCAGACTTCCATCTCTCCAAGTCTCTGCCCTCCGTTCTGAGCTTTTCCACCAAGCGGCTGCTGTGTCACCATAGCGTATGGTCCTGTGGATCTTGCATGTATTTTGTCTTCAACCTGGTGCGCGAGTTTCAGCATGTACATTCTGCCAACAGTCACCCGCTGATCAAATGGCTCACCGGTTCTGCCATCGTAAAGAACAGTCTTTCCATCACGGTCAAGCCCGGCTTCCACCAGAAGATCACCAATGGTTTCATTCTTCACGCTGTCAAATACTGGAGTAATGGTGTTTATACCCAGTTCAGCAGCAGCCATACCCAGGTTTGTTTCCATGATCTGCCCAACGTTCATTCTACTGGGTACGCCAAGTGGATTTAGGCAGATATCAACAGGAGTTCCATCAGGAAGATAAGGCATATCCTCCTCGGGAACGATGATACTCACAACACCCTTGTTTCCATGACGACCTGCCATCTTGTCACCAATGCGAAGTTTACGACGCTTGGCGATATAAACTTTAACCAGCCTGGTAACCCCTGGCTTAAGCTCATCTCCACGGTGAAGTCTGTCTTCAAGATCCTGATACTTGGCGTTCAATTCTTTCAACTTATTTTCCGCGCTGTGCAGTATCCTTCTGGCTCTGTCATCAACCACAAGGTCCTCAACAAGCTGACGATTGAAATCGAGATCTGTAAAATCAACCTTTTTGAGGAAGGTAGCTGTGATCTTTCTTCCCTCGGGAATCAGCTGCTCACCGGTGACATCATCAATGAAGGTTACTGCCTTCTGCCCGCCGAGAACATCTCGAAGCATCTGGTTTCTATCTTCAAACAGTCTTCTCTCGCTCTCCATGCGTTCTTCGCGGAGAGAATCAACTCTTGATTCGATCTCGCGTCTTCCACGCTCAGTATCATCCCTGCGAGAGTAAACTTTAACATCCACTACAATACCTGACATTCCCACAGGAGCCTTCAGGGAAGTATCCTTTACATCACTGGCTCTTTTACCGAAGATAGCTCGGATCAAACGCTCTTCCGGAGACAGATCCTGCTCTCCCTTGGGACTGACCTTTCCTACAAGAATATCCCCTGCTCTGATCCTTGAACCAACGCGAACTATGCCGCTGTCGTCCAGGTTGCGCATTGCAATACGCTTCTCAGTGGCATTGGGAAGATCGTAAGTAAGCTCCTCTGGACCCAGTTTTGTCTCCCGGAACTGCGTCTCCAGCTCCACGATATGAACCGAGGTAAAGGTATCATCCTTTACAACTCTCTCACTCACCACTATGGCATCCTCAAAATTGTAACCATTCCATGGTGTAAATGCCACAAGAGCATTAACGCCAATAGCAAGTCTTCCGTTCTTTGTTGCCATTCCGTCCGCGAGAATGTCACCCTTCTCTACAAAATCTCCGATGGAGACAAGGGGCTTCTGACTTACGCAGGTATCCTGGTTTGAACGCTCGAATTTCTTAAGACTGTAAATGTCATCTCTGTCAAAGTCATATTCATCACCATCGGCCTTGATAACAATTCTCCCGGCATCGACATGGGTGATAACTCCTGCTCTGTCAGCTGTGACAAGGGCGCCGCTGTCCCTGGCTGCAATCTCTTCCATTCCTGTACCCACAACCGGATCATCGGTAAAGAGCAGAGGCACAGCCTGACGCTGCATGTTAGAACCCATGAGAGCTCTGTTAGCATCATCATGCTCAAGGAAGGGTATCAATGCTGCAGAAAGTCCAACAAGCTGCATGGGGCTCACATCAATGTACTCCACTTCATCAGGAGTAACCATTGGGAAACTTCCGGCTTTTCTTGCCCGTACAAGAGGGCCCACCAGTCTGTTATCTTCATCCACCAGAGAATCAGCTTCCGCCACAATTGTCCTGTCCTCTTTGTCGGCAGAAAGGAAAGAGACTTCGTTTGTTATTTTTCCATTAATAACCCGTCTGTACGGGGTTTCAAGGAAACCGAATCTGTTTATAGAAGCGTAAACCGAGAGAGTGGTGATAAGTCCAATGTTCGGCCCCTCCGGGGTTTCAACAGGACAAACTCGACCGTAATGGGTATGGTGTACATCCCTTACGTCGAAACCTGCCCTCTCTCTGGTAAGACCTCCCTCGCCAAGCGCACTTGTACGGCGTTTATGGGTAAGCTCTGCAAGAGGGTTTGTCTGCTCCATGAACTGAGACAACTGACTCTGACCGAAGAAAGAGTTGATAACGCTGGAAAGGGTTCTCGAATTAACGAGATCCTGAGGTCTCAGTTTTTCCCTGTCCTGCTGTCCCATTCTGTCTTTTATAGTTCTGGCCATCCTGGCAAGACCCTTTGAAAATTCCTGCCCGAGAAGCTCGCCAACAGTTTTTACTCTTCTGTTTCCCAGGTGGTCAATATCATCAGAGACATTTGTACCCTCTCTGAGGCAGATGAGATTATCAACTATTGAAACAAGATCAGGGACAGTAAGGGTCAGTTTGTCCATGGATGTATTTATGTTCAATCTCTCATTGAGTTTGTAACGGCCAACTTCACTGAGACTGTACCGCTTGCTGTCAAAGAACATGGATCTCAGATAGCTTCTTGCATGATCAAGTGATGGAGCATCTGTTCCTCTAAGAGCCTCATAGATCCACATAGTGGCAGAGGCTTCACTCTTTTCCACACCGGCACCAAGTGCAGCTTCCTCTTTAGCAAGAGTGCGGCGAATACTGTCGATACTGTAGCTGTCATTACGGGGCTCAAGAAATTTAACCCTTTCAATTCCCGCTGCAAGAAGTTTCTCAAGCTTCTCTACACTTTCAACCGGTTCATCGCATCGGACCAGCAGCTCTCCGGTTTCCGGATCGACAATATCCTCAGCAAAGGACTTGTGGATGATCTCGGAAACTTTAGACTGCCTTTTGAGTACTCCCGCAAGATCCTTTTCCTGAACAGGGTAGAATGAAGCAAGGATCTCTGCTTCTGAGCTTAATCCCAATGCTCTGAGAAGCATGGTTATGGGAATACGCTTTGGTTTTTTATCAATATTGGCAAAAATCAAGTCATTTGAATCGAGGGTTAAATCAAGCCAGGAACCTTTCTGCGGGATTACCCTTGCAGTACAGATTCTTCTACCCCTCTGCTGCGTTTTTTCTTCGAAGAATACGCCGGGACTTCTATGAAGCTGACTCACAATAACACGCTCAGCTCCGTTAATAATAAATGAGCCGTTCTCTGTCATCTGTGGCAATTCACCAAGGAATGTTCCCTGGTCCACAGCCATTTTCATAACAAGTGTCTCTGGATCTCTGGTAACCAGTCGCATTGTAGCATTAAGAGGTGCGGAATATGTTACGCCTCGCTCCACAGCTTCGCGTATTGAGTGTCTTGGACGACCAATATCGTAACCTACATACTCCAGAGAAAATTCTTTATTAGAACTCTCAATGGGGAAAGTGTCTATTAATATCTTGTGAAGCCCCTGGGGAAGCCTCTCCTCCGGCTTAACATCAGT
>JAOZRM010000172.1:0-2853 GCA_029940175.1 Candidatus Sabulitectum sp.
TGCTTCCAGACCTGCAGAAGACGATACAGGGTGACAGACGAGGAAACAGGTGATGAACTTGTCATAGACAACAAGTATGTGATGTCACCGGGAGATATGTGCACCATTGGAATGCTGGATAAATTGATAGAAGCGGGTGTGAGTGTACTCAAGATCGAAGGCAGAGCAAGAGGTCCTGAGTATGTTGATACGGTAGTGAAACAGTACAGAATAGCACTGGACCGGATCGCTTCAGGGGATTACGATGAGAAATTCAAAGAAGAATCTGAGAATCAGCTGAAGAGAGTTTTCAACAGGGGATTCTGGAAGAACGGATACTATCTGGGAAAGAAGCTTGGAGAATGGTCTCAGGTTTACGGGTCACAGGCAACAACAAAAAAAATACAGGTGGGCAAGGTTGTCAATTTCTTCAAGAAGGCAATGGTAGTTGAGATCGCTGTTGAGTCCGGAGAGATAAACACAGGAGATGAGATAGCATTTACCGGTGCAACCACGGGAATTGTTTATTCTTCAGTTAAAAAGATTCTGGATTCCAGCGGAATTGATGTTGCAGGAGTGAAAAAGGGAACTACAGCAACCATCAAACTGGAAGACATTGTAAGAAGAAATGATAAGGTATTTCTGATAAAACCGAGAACATAAATTTTAGAAATTATCCTTGGGAGTCCGGGTGAAAGATAAGAAAATACATATTCCGGGAAGCAAGTATGCTGCGAACAGAATACTACTGATTTCTGCCTTAACCGGTGGCATGTCCAGCATATGCAATGTACCGGATAATCAGGATATCAGAATTCTTGAAGAAGCACTGACTGGAATTGGCATCTCCATAAGAAAAGATTCAGTAAAAGGCAGATTGGAGATTACTGGAATATTCTCATCTGACAGCAACCTGAAAAAGCTGAAACAGATAGATGTTGGTGAATCCGGAACCCTGTTGAGGTTTGCCCTTGGTTTTGCCTGCCTCCTTGATGGGAAAACGAGCATAACAGCAGCAGAAAGAAATAGAGAAAGGCCTATTGAGCCACTTATTGAAGCACTGGGAGATCTGGGAGCCGAAATATCTGTAACCTGCGGTGAAAGCATTTATCCGATCAATATAAAAAAGGGATTGTCCGGGGGTACAACTGTGGTTAGTGGGCAGGTGAGCAGTCAGTTTATCAGTTCTCTGCTTATTGTTTCTCCATATTCCCTGGCTGATGTAGAAATCAAAGTTTTAAAGCCTATTGTTTCATCAAGCTATATTGATCTGACTATTCTGGAAATGGAAAGATCCGGAGTTACTGCAGAAAGAATCACCGGTGATGAGTTTGATCTGTTCAGGGTTAAGTCCGGGCAGAGGTATCAACCTCGACAAGTGAATATTCCGAAGGACTGGAGTTCTACAAACTCCATTCTTGCAGCGTCGGTATTACTCAATAGAGAGGTCAGGATCAATCAGATTGATGTGCTAACAAACCCCGGGGAATCTGAATTTGTTCTCATTCTTCAAAGGATGGGTTGCCGGGTCAGCATTGATCCAGGTTGTATATCAGTAAAGAGATCCGGGATCCTGAAGGGTGTTGAAGTAGACATGAAAGACAGTCCGGATTCCGTTCTAACCCTGATCCCCATTGCCTTGTTCGCAGAAGGTACTACTGTTATTAATAACATTGGCCACCTGATCTACAAAGAGAGTGACAGGATCAAACAGGCGGAGAAAGAGTTGCTCAAGATCGGAGCGGACATAAGGACTACAAGGGATTCAATAGTGATCATTGGCGGGAAACAGCTGCACCCGGCAACAACCGAATGCCATAATGACCACAGACTGGCAATGTGCCTGGGTTTGATACAGCTGAAGAACAGAGACATGAAAATAGTGAATCGAAAATGTGTACAGAAATCGTTTCCTCAATTCTGGGAGTACATAAAATTGATTGATAAGGGAGGGGAGAGATGCCTGGAGATTCAATAGGGAAGGTGTTCAAAGTTACAGTCTGGGGTGAATCACACGGCCCCTCGATCGGTACTGTTATTGAGGGATGCCCCCCGGGAATTGAATTGGACATGAATGGAATTCAGGAAGATTTGAGCAGAAGAAGACCGGGACACAATGAATTTGTCAGCTCTCGAAAAGAAGAAGATCGATTTGAAGTTCTGTCCGGTTTGTTTAATGGAAAAACTACCGGAACTCCCATAAGCATAATTTTGGGGAATGAAGGTTGTAGAAGAGAGAATTATGAAGAACTGAGCGAAGTATACCGCCCGGGCCACGCTGACTTTACTTACCAGGCCAAATTTGGCACAAGAGACTTCTATGGTGGAGGAAGAAGCTCAGCCAGGCTTACCGCTCCGATTGTTGCTGCAGGTGCCATCGCCAGGCAGATCCTCAGCAAGGAACTGGGGGTCGTAATAATGGCATATGTGAGAAAGATCGGGAGTATTGAGTCGTCCATTTCCTCCTCTTCTATTACAACAGAAGAGGTATGTGCAAGTGCAGTTAACTTCCCGGACAGGGATAGAGAACAGGAGATTCTTGCACTGCTTGAGAAGTTGAAGAAAAATGGAAACTCAGTGGGTGGAATGGTTGAATGTCTGGTCCGGAATGTGCCTGCCGGGTTTGGAGAGCCTCTTTTTGACAAACTGGACGCTGATCTCGCAAAAGCAATGATGGGGCTTAATG
This sequence comes from Candidatus Sabulitectum sp., assembly GCA_029940175.1. Lineage (GTDB taxonomy): Bacteria > Fermentibacterota > Fermentibacteria > Fermentibacterales > JCC-6 > Sabulitectum. The sequence continues at coordinate 2,666 of JAOZRM010000172.1, forward strand.
CAGTCAAGGGATTTGAAATAGGTAACGGATTCGAATGTGTTGAGTTAACAGGCAAAGAGAACAATGACGAGTTCACTGTGAGCAATGGGGTTGTGCTGACAAAAACAAACAGAGCAGGCGGTGTGCTGGGAGGAATATCCAGTGGAATGCCTATACTGTTCCGTGTGGCATTCAAGGCAACACCAAGA
>JAOZRM010000172.1:2863-6640 GCA_029940175.1 Candidatus Sabulitectum sp.
AGTATCTCACAGAAGCAGAAAACTGTGAATATTGCTGGAGACAAAAAAGAAATTGAGATCACCGGTGATCATGATGTTTGCGTCGCAGTTCGTGCAGTACCTGTTGTTGAAGCACTGTCAGCAATTGTAGTTTGTGATCATTTCCTCCGGTTCAGAGGGCAGTGTGGAACAGTATGAAGCAGATAGAGAAACTAAGAAAAGAAATTGATAAAGTGGATGGGGAGATAGTTCGCCTTTTGAATAGAAGAATGGAACTCGTTATGGATATCAGGAAAAGCAAGAAACTCCACGGTCTCCCCGTTGAAGACCTTTCCAGAGAAGAGGAGATCATCTCCAGTCTTGCAATTGATGAGCTGGATGAAGGGTTTGTAAGAAATATTTACAAAGTTATTTTCAGTCATTCAAAGGCAAAACAGAAACAGGAATAAGTGTGCAAGTAATAGAGGGAAGTAATAGTGCTCATTGGGGAAGGAATTGTTGTGGATTATAATAAACTGGCTCAAGTTTCAGGTTGTGTGATATTTGAGAGATCAAACAAGATCTACGTTATGGAGCAATCTAAAAAATGGATTGCTACTTTCAGGTACGTGCTTCTGCTTATCACTTTTATTATCAGTGCTAATGGTATCTACTCACTGATCTCAGGCTGGATGAATGAGAAAACACTGCCAGTGTTTGGTATCATTTTCACCGCCGTGGGAGTTTTCCTGGGATTGCTTCTGTTCCTGATACATCGAGTTAAGGTGAAGGCAGACAATTTATCTCCCGATGAATTGAAAGTGTTCTGCATTCTGGACACAGATGCTGGAAACCTGCTGGGACCTCAAAACACCATTCTGGCCCCCCTGTCAGCTGTTACGTTTTCAAAGATATTCAGTTTTACATCCAGCTCACCGGACTTGGCATTGTCATGGCCCGGGGGGAAAATAGTAATTGCCAGGGGGAACTTTTTTGCAGGTGGTGTTAAACCCATTATTGATGTGTTGAACGAGTATTTAGTTAATCCTATGTAGCGAACTGTAAGGAACTTAAACACGCTGAGTTATAGATAATTGTCTTTAAAGTAATTATGGGAATGGTGAAAGAAGTGGAAAAACTGGAGCTGAGAATTGACATCCCCGGTAATTCAGTAAGAGCAGTTGATGAAGGTGGTTACGTGCCGAAAGAGCTCTTGCAGTTCCTTTCGCTCTGTTCCGGGCAAGACCCATACAGTCCGGGATAGGAGTGCATGGGGAAGAAGGGGAATGGGAGTTCTTCGGCATCCCTGAAGGATTGAGCATTTCAGCCCGAACCAGGATGGACATGCGGGGAGGAGTGGGTAATTTCTATTCTCTTGTGGTGAAATCTGAATCCAGCAAAACCTCTGAATTCTTGAGTATCATAGAAAACACATTTGCACACGAGATCAGAGAATTCCTTTTATCCGCTTCCGTAGAATAGTTTTTCATTATGCTGTGTATTCAGATGCCATAGAGTGTTCTTGACTCATTGTTCATATGTATATCGAAAGGAGATTGACAGCAGGAAGAGCATGTCTGTATCATCTATTCCGCCTGACTAAATTACGTACAACCTGAGGGAGTTTTTCATGCTGAATGTTATATCTCGCTTTATTAATGAAAAGCTAATCGCTGATTCAGACGCCCAGGGGGGAAAATTTACTGGATCTGTGATGTTCACCGATGTAGTTGGTTTTACGTCTATTACAGAGAAGCTGATGAAAAAGGGCAAGCTTGGTGCTGAGGAACTCTCAGTATTGATAAACAAAGTCTACAATCCTCTTATTAACATCGTTTACAGGAACGGCGGTTACATAACCAACTTTGCCGGAGATGCAATAACAGTTGTTTTTCCCGGGGACAATGGTCATTCTGCTATGAGTGCAGCTGGTATGATACAGGCAAATTTCGAAAAACGAAGAAAGTATTATCGCAAGTTTTCGAAAAACACTGAAGTTAATGTCCGGATTGGCCTTTCCTATGGTGACGTCTCATGGGCCATTTATGGGGAAGAGAGAAAAGCATATTCTTTCTATGGCTCTCCTATGATCCAGTGTGCGGAGATAACGGCTGGAAAAGAACCAGGTGAGATCGTTGTTTCAGAGAGCATGAGCTCCATACTGACCAGTTCTTCTGGATCGGGTAGTCTGACAGTCCAGCCAAATCCCATGATTCGAATTAAACAAGGCATTACAAGACAGTTTGTACCTGAGTCTGTTCTGAAAGCTGGTTACGGTGGCGAATTCAGGAATGTTGTTCCTGTGTTCTTAGCGCTGAAATGGTCTGACGATAAAACTGAAGTAAGAGCTCTGATTGACGATACTCTGAATTGTGCAGTTGAATTTGGTGGGTATTTCAGTCCCATATTCACAGCCGATAAGGAACCGCATGCTCTGGTTATTTTCGGTGCCCCTCTTTCCTACGAAAATAATGTAGACAGGGCCGTTGAATTTGCAAGTGGCATCAGGGAAAAATTCGGAAACAGAGTGAAAGCCGGCATTACATCTGGAACCGTTTTTGCAGGATCGGTAGGCAGCCGTAAACGCAGCACTTACACAGTACTTGGTGATGTTGTGAATCAGGCAGCCAGGATCATGCAAAAAGCTCAGTGGGGGCAGGTATGGGTAAACTCAACCGTGGAAAATTCCTTATCATCAAACTTTGCTTCTGACTACATTGAGGACAGGCTTCTTAAGGGAAAAACCGATTCAGTCAGAATGTTCAGTGTTAAGTCAATCTCAGACTTTGGTTATACAGCTCAGTTTCAGGGTGAGATAGTCGGACGTAAAGACGAAATGAAGCTACTGATGAATTCATGCAAGCCAATTTTCAACGGGAGATCTGCGGGTATTACTTATGTATATGGTGCTGCAGGAGTTGGGAAATCCCGACTTATTACCGAGTTTACACAAAATCTTCCAGAAACAACACGCTCATTCACCATGCAAACAGATGAAATTCTGCAGATGAGTTTTAATCCCTTCATTTACTTTCTCAGGAATTATTTCCAACAATCAGAAGCAGCAGGAACAGCAGATAATCAAGTTGCATTTGATACTAACTGGGCTGAGTTGTTTCAGCAGTTGAAAGCAGTCCCTGATCAAACCGGGATACTTCCAGTTATAGCAGAGTTGAATAGGACAAAATCACTTCTGCGTGCTCTTCTCGGCCATGACACCGGTGATACTCTCCACGATGATCTGGACGCGAAAGGAAGATTTGAGAATACACTTTTCGCCTTGAAAGATATTATAAAGGCCTTGAGTCTTATTGCTCCCACAGTACTCATACTTGAAGATATGCACTGGCTGGACAGTGACTCGGAAGCTGTTCTGAAGACTCTAACTCAAAATGTAGCCAATTATCCTTTCATAATTATTGCATTATCCCGGTTCAGAGATGATGGTTCAAGGCCACGACTTGAGGTAGATACAGAGACACCGGTAAATGAACTGGTAGTACATCCGCTTTCAGGAACCGCGGAAAAGCGATTGATGGATATGCGCCTTGATGGTGTCACCGGTGAGGAATTGGTTGCATTCATAACAGATAGAACTGGTGGCAACCCGTTTTACATTGAGCAGTTTTGCCGTTACCTTCTCGAGAATAATTTGCTCAAAATGAAGTCGGGTGAGTATGTACTGCCGGCGAAAGAGTTTGAGATCCCACTGGGGATTAAATCCATTCTTGTTGCACGTATCGACAGACTCTCATCCAAATTGAAGGAACTTGTTCAGAAGGCATCGGTTTTGGGCAGGGAATTTAATGTACAGGTTCT
>JAOZRM010000340.1 GCA_029940175.1 Candidatus Sabulitectum sp.
ACATGGTCAGGCATTACGGTGCTGTAGTAATACCTGCCCGTGTTCGGAAACCAAAGGACAAGCCAAAAGCAGAACGAGGTGTTTTAGAAGTACTTCGCTGGGTAATAGCAGTACTCCGGGACAGGGTGTTCTTCAGTCTTGAAGAAATGAATGAAGCCATCTTTGAGGAGCTGGAGAAGATCAACAACAAACCATTCACAGATCGGGAGGGCAGCAGATGCAGTCTTTTTGATGAGTTGGATAAGCCTCTCTTGAAGCCCTTACCCTCAACACATTTTACCTTTGAAGAATGGAAAAAGGTAAAAGTACACATTGATTATCATGTACAGATTTACTACTGCTTTTACAGCGTGCCCTATCAGCTCGTTGGGAAGAGCCTCACAGCAAGAATCACAAACACAACCGTGGAGATTTTCAACAAAGAGCAGCGGGTAGCGACCCACATGCGACAGACTGTAAAAGGTAGCACCAGCACTCTCATGGAACACATGCCTACAAAGCATTCAAAATACTTGAAAATGACTCCAGAGAAAATAATGGAGTGGACCTCCAGGGTAGGAGAGCAGGCATCTGAACTTGCCGGCACAATCCTTAAGCGCAAAGCTCATCCAGCTCAGGGATACCGTGTGATATTGGGAATCATGTCTCTCGGCAGAAAGTATGGCGAAGAGCGCCTGGAAACAGCCTGTGGCATGGCTTTGAAGATGAATTCATTGCGCTTGAGAGACTTAAAAATGATCCTTGAAAAAGAATTGGACATCAGTCTTTTTGACGGAGTAGAGGAAGAAGAGGAACCGATCATTCATGGTAATATCAGAGGAGAGAAATTACTCAAGAAAGGAAAACCGAATGCTGACATATCCGTTAATAGACCAGCTCAGAGGCCTTAAGCTGTATGCTATGGCATCATGTCTTGAAGAGCAGATGAAGATGAAAGACATATTGAAATTCTCATTTGAGGATCGCCTGGGAATGCTGGTTGATCGGGAAACAATTACCCGGTCAAATCGTCAGATCACAAGACGATTAAGCAAAGCCAATCTCAAGATCAATGCCTGCATGGAGGATATAGACTACAAAGTCCAGAGAGGCATTGATCGATCTCTGATGATGGGCTTTGCCTCTTGCCGCTGGGTCCATGACCACCGGGGAATCATACTCACCGGACCCACCGGGTCAGGCAAGACATGGATTGCCTGTGCACTGGCACACAAGGCATGCCTTGAAGGATACTCAACTATTTACAAAAGGGTGCCCAACTTTTTACGTGAAATTGAGGCATCCCGAGAAATGGGGACTTATGACAAATTGATGAACAAACTGAGCAAAACTGAAGTGATTGTCCTTGATGACTGGGGCCTGGAAAAGCTAAACCAGCGACAGAGCCTTGCTGTCCTTGAGCTCCTTGAAGACCGGTACAATGTGCGCTCCACCATAGTGGCCTCCCAGATACCACCGGACAAATTCTATGCGACAATCAAGGATCCAACAATCGCAGATGCAATTGTAGACAGACTCCTTAACAGCTCCTATAAGATCGACTTAAACACAGAAGAATCCCTGAGAGGGATGACGACTGACTTGACTGAAGAAACAGGGAATAATTAGGATAACTGAGCCACAGCGTTAAAACTGGAAACCAGAGAAATCAAGGTGGTAAGTTTGAAACGGAATCCGTGGAAAGTTTGCACCGGATTCGGTGGTAAGGAAAACGCGGAATCAGTGGTAAATTTCACCGGACTGAGCACAAGGGGCTCTGGCGCCTCGAGGAGGACTTGAACCTCCGACCTAGTGGTTAACAGCCACCCGCTC
>JAOZRM010000341.1 GCA_029940175.1 Candidatus Sabulitectum sp.
AATCCCTTCTTTGCTTCTTTTCTTGCCCTGGCGGAAACTTTGGAACCGGGGCCGTCAGATCGGGACACAGCAACTGCTACATCTTTACCTACTTCCTCCACAACATCTGTAACCATCGAATGGGTAAAACCCGGACAAAGAACAATTGAATGAATCTTATTAGCCCGGCAGTATTTTCCTATCTCCGCAATCCTGTCACACAAGTCGCCTGCAGTCATTGAATGCAGGGTGTATGTGGGTGTTTCAATTACTCTTACATCCTTCGGATCTCCATCAGCCCACTTGGAAACATACATGGTGTTGAATTTCATTTTTCTGTCTTTCTGCGTCTGCTCCGGAAGAATTCCTTGAGCATCCTTGCGGAATCCTCTGCAAGAACACCACCCTGCACCTGGGGATAGTGATTCAGATGCTGCATCTCGAGCAGATTGGTTACCGACCCGAAGGCTCCAAACCGTTTATCCCATGCTCCGTAAACAACATTGGGGATCCGGGACACAAGAATTAGCCCAGCACACATAACGCATGGTTCAAGGGTAGCATAAAGAGTACAGTCTTCCAGTCGCCAATCTCCCCTGACCCTGCAGGCGGCATTTATTACCAGACACTCGGCATGTGACTGTGGCAGGTGCAGTTCTGCTGTGCGATTTGAATCTCTGAAGATCTCTCCGTCCCCGGTAACAAGAACAGCACCAACGGGCACTTCGCCCCTGGAGAGGGCTTTCTCTGCCTCCTCCAGAGCCATTTTCATGTACTTCCTGTGCAGTTTCACTTCCCGGCCATCAGTGCTTCTATTTCGTCAGGAGTTTTGGGAAGATCCGCCGAAAGAAATGTGTTCTCGGTCTCTCCCACAAGAACATCATCTTCTATTCGTATCCCGATACCTTCCTCAACACTGTAAAAACCCGGTTCAATTGTGAATACCATACCAGGGGCAATGGGAATATCCGAAACATTCTCATCGTGGGTATCGAGACCCAGGTGATGACCAATACCATGGTAGTAGAAATTGCTGATCTCTTCCGGCTCTTTTATTTCACCCCTCCGGATCATTATCTCTTTGTAAGCTTCAAGCACCTGATCATTCCACTCTCTGTGAAGCTTTCCCGGGCGAAGCAGCTCATTGGCCTTTGTCTGTATTTCCAGAACCATTTCCATAAGTTCCCTCTGCCGTGGAGTGTATTTCCCATTCACGGGGATGGTCCTGGTTATGTCTGAACAGTAGAGGTTCTTCATGGCTCCGTGATCAACAAGAAGCAGCTCTCCATCTGAAAGATCGGCATCATTACTAACGTAGTGAAGGCAGGTAGCTCTGCTGCCTCCGGCAACAATTGCTGAAAACGCAGGAGTCTTCTCTCCTTCTTTTGCCCATTCGTATATCAGTTCCGCTTCAAACTCCCTCTCATTCATCCCTGGAGCAAGTTTTTTTGCTGCAGCTTCAAAACCCTTTCTGGTAAGAGCGATTGCCGCTTTCATAGTCTCAATTTCTGATTCGTCCTTGATCATTCTCAAGCTGAATATTTTGTCGGATATGCTCTGCACATCCAGTCCGGGGAAGTGGGTTTTGAAATTGTTCACATAGGAAAGTCTCTTTCCGGGAGAGCCCCCGAGGCCACAGTTGTGCCAGTCAAAATAGAATCTGTTCAGTCTTTCCCGAGAGACAAGTTTATTCAGAAACTTATCCTCTCCGCCGGAAAAACGGATATCCTCGATACCACTGTTCTCTTGAGCCTGTTCTTTGGTGAGCACCGTTCCATACCATTTTGCATATGCTTCATCATAGGGAGAAATGTACAGGCATTCCTTTG
>JAOZRM010000342.1 GCA_029940175.1 Candidatus Sabulitectum sp.
CTGCAATTAATGCCGGCAACAGCTTGTGGCCCTTAACCTTGTTGCTGGAGACTATATCTCCTGGACAGGCGACGGTTGGATTCTTATGAACAATGCAGTTGAATACCTTATGGAAGCTACTTCTCTTCAGCGATCTTCATGGGGAAGCATAAAAACCAGCTTCTAATCCTTCATGCTTTCGAGTCACTGCCCCTGTTTTTCAGGGGCAGTTTCTGTATCTCCGGAATTGATACATATTGCTTAGGACAAAGAGTCATAAAGACAAGTATACAGATGAATCCTAACAATTGGAGATCACAAAATGAAAATTCCATTTAGTGCTATTATGCTCTTTTTACTCATTCTTGTTTCCTGCGGGTCCGCCACACCAGAAGACCAGGAAGATCTCGCTGATGGGTTTTCTCCGCCTGAGAATCCCGGACATTCAGTTTTCAGATCTGCTGTACAGAGTGTTGACCTGCATCTCATTGTCAGAGATGAGATTAACTGGGAAACTGCAGTACATATTCCCTCTATTCAAGTTACCTATGACGATAATGGTCGGATCATTGAGGCAGTAGGTCTCTGGATGGGTAGACCAAGCGATCGAGTCAATGTTGCGAATTTTTCTCCAATGCTCAAGATCAGTTATGAACAGAATATTCAGACTGTGGTATTCCACTGGGCTAATGGAGAGCCTTTTAAAGAAATGGGATTCTGCGGTTACAGAATTACAAGATCTGATGATGATGTTTTCTCTACCATGGAATTTCTCAATGAAGATGGATCAGTTCTTATCGATCCATCGGGTATTGCCTACCGGCAGATCGAGCATGAAGGAGACGGCTGGTACATAGAGACCATGCATGATGAAGACGATGCACTTGTTCCCTTTTCAGAAAACGGTGTGTATGCAGTTCGCCAGCAGCTCAACTCACTGAAGAATCAGATCGCAACTGAAAATACGGACAGTATTGGACAATTGCTCCCCATTACCGGAGAAGTGTACCGTATCGAGAGAGATTTCGATAGTACCGGTCATCTTATTGAAAGAAGAAGATATGATTCAACTGGACAGATAGTTGAAAGCCCCGGAAGTCCTGGATGGGAGACTTTTGAGGTATCAGCGTCTGGTCTTACAACTGCTTTCTCCGTATTTCATGCTGATGGTTCCCCAACCGTGGACTACTACGGTGTAAGCACCAATACCATGGAATACGACCAGTACGGTAGAATCACTAAAACAGCAAGGTACGATCTCAATGGTGCTCCTACCACTATTGCTGGTGTTTGGGGAACTGAGAAAGAGTATGATGATGTTCTTCTTCAAACCACAGCCACTACTTTTGATCACAATGGAGAACCAGTAAACTCAAATGGTTTTGCAACTGTTGTAACAAGATCAGACATTTACGGTAACAGCAGCAATGTCAGCTTCTTTAATTCCGATGGTGAACCAGCTTTTGATAATATTGATGTTCACCAGTACAGGTTTATCTATACCGAACACAGCAAGCTTCTTGAGCGGCAGGTATGGAATTCTTCAGGTGCACCGGACACGTGCAGTCTGGGATTTCACACAGAGTTGTACTTATATGACGAAATTGGCAATTTCCAGGAAACAGCGTATCTTGATGTAAACGGAGAAACACTTAACCACTGAGTCTGTTTCCCTGTAAGGAGATTCCAGAATATTCTCCTTGTAGTTACTTCTCTGAAAATTCAATCTAATCGGGTAGGCGGTAGTATTGCTACCGCCGCCTCCCACAGCACCTTTCTATTACCCACAAGTTCAATCGTCTCAACTTCTACGATTTTCTTTCTTGAA
>JAOZRM010000173.1 GCA_029940175.1 Candidatus Sabulitectum sp.
CAGGAAGAAGGCTCATTCTGGGCTTGGGCGAGGAGCTGAAAAGCTCCATCCAGTCCATACCGGTAGTTAAGCTGTCCAGCTGATCCGCCGAGTAGCCACAGGCATAAAGTCCGGCCATGAGGGCTCCCATGCTGGTCCCGGCTATTGATGATATCCTGATGTCATTGTCTTCCAGGGCCTTCAGAAAACCAACATGAGCAAGACCCCTGGCACCACCTCCGGCAAGAACAAGGGCTATACCCGGAGGAGATGTGCTTTGGGGAGATTTGGCTAAAGAGGAAGGAACAGAGATTGAAAACAGAACAAATACAAGCAAAATAATTTTCATTTTCTCAACCTCCATGATTTGAGTCTGGCTGAAGTATTCTTCTTATTATTGCGGATCGCTCATTGAGATGCTACCTTCAGTATGACCGCTTCCAACTTGTCAATATTGTGCAGGTGGTGAACTTCCTCAGAATGAAGTACTGCAGTGTCCCCAGGAGAAAGAAGATCGAGTTCCCCATCCTGATGGCTCAGAGTAATTCTGCCCTGGAGCACGTAGTATACAGTTGCTCGATCAAAGCTGGTTCTTGCTGTACAACCGTCTGGATCCAGTGAAATTCTTCGCACTGTGAATCTGTTGCTGCCTGAAGCCGGGCCGGCTAGAAGAGCTTCCTTTACCCCCCGGGATCCTTTTTCACTTATACGAGTCTCACGGGGATTTCTTGTAACCACTGCCATTACGCCTCCTCCTTTACTTGAGTAGAGCAAGAAACTATGATACTTCATTCGTATATATAGATACGTGTATTACGATTTCCGTTCAAGGAGATATACAAACGAAACCCAACAGGAGGAAAGATGAAAACAGCATTTATTTTAATTAGTGTTTTTGCCTGTGTTTCCTTCGCCACCGGACTATCCATGGTACAGTCCTCTGAATCTGGCCTCGTTCTTGACCTCAGCGCTGCTGCGCCTGAGTTCGGTTCAGTGAGTCTCCAGGGCAGAGAATTTACCTCGGTTAGCATGGACGGCGCAGAGAACCTGGCTGAAGCAGGACTTCCAACGCTTCCAGTTTACAGAATCTGGATAGAGATTCCAATAGGCGCTGAAGTTGTTGCCACTGTTTCCAATACTACTATTGAGACAATCGGCTACAATGGTGCTGATGTTGCTCCTGGAATAGAGAGCGTCTCAAAGGACAGACCCAGAGATTCCTACACATTGTCTTTCGACTCTGATGTATACAGCGGCGGTTCAGCTTACCCTGAAAGCTGGGTAAATGTTGTCTACGCAGGCGGTATGCGCGGGCGCAATCTTGCTCTTATTGAAGTAACTCCTCTCCGCTGGAATAACAGCCAGGGTACATTCACACACCTTGCTGCCGCAGAGATCTCTCTTGCATTCCAGGGAGGCGACCTTGCTGCTTCCTATGAGCAGGCTTCAAGGCTTGCATGCTCAGAGTATGAGACCATCCTGCAGAGCATGCTGACGAATTACGGTACTTTTGAAGGCGGCGGAATGGACACAGGTCCAGGCCAGTATCTTATCATCGGGCACAGCGACTTCGTAACAACAGCAATGGATGCTTTTGTTACTCACAAGGAAGCTTTAGGCAACGTTGTAACCATGGTAGACCTTTCTGTCACGGGTACTTCAGCTGATGATATCCGCTCCTACATCCAGACTGCTATCGGCACTGGAACTGTTTACGTTCTTCTCGTCGGTGATACTCCTTACCTTCCCGGCGGAAGCGCAACAACTTACAGTGGCGTAACCGATCTATACTATGCCTGCCTGGATGACGGAGGATGGCTCCCTGATGCTTTCCTGGGGCGCTTCAGTGTAACTACTGTTGGCGAAACAGTTTTGATGGCTCAGAGGGTTATCGATTATGAAAACACTGTGGGTGTTCAGGACTGGGTGCAGAACGCTCTCTTTATCGCTTCAAGCGACAACTCCAGCGTTTCTGAGGGAACTCACAACTACTGCATTACCAACTACCTTGACCCACGTGGTTATGCTTCTTCCAAGGTTTATCCTTCCCAGGGCGGCACAGCTACAGATGCTGTTCCAGTTATCAACGGTGGAATTTCAATGCTTACATTCAGCGGCCACGGATCATCCACCAGTTGGGCTGACATGAGCTTTGGCTCCAGCAGTTTCAACCAGCTTACAAATGACGGCATGTTCCCCGGTGTTCTCAGCCATGCATGTAACACAGGAGAATTCAGTGTGGGCACATGCTGGGCCGAAACATGGACCCGTACTGCCGGCAGAGGTGGTCTCTGGTTCTGGGGCTCAGTTCCAAGCTCTTACTGGGATGAAGATGATTATCAGGAGAAGGGCGAATTCGAAACCTTCCTGGGTAATGATGTTTACTGGCCCAAGGGATTCCTTAATCAGGGTCTTATGGCTGTTTACACTGCCTACAGCGGCGGCGGAAGAACACAGTATTATTATGAGGCTTATACTTTGTTCGGCGATCCAAGTGTCATAATGAAGACCTTGCCAATGACAGGTATTGAAGATGACCAGTCCGGTGTGGCCGGTTCTCTTGTTTCTGTCACTGCTCCAAACCCGGTTTATGGCAGTGCACCTGTGACCCTTACAGGCGTTGGCGGTCCTGCGACTTTGGAGATCTTCGACATCTCCGGTCGTGTGATCGACACTCCTTTCTCTGAGAATCTCAACGGTTCTGCTATGTTTACATGGGACGCCAGTTCCCTTTCCACTGGTGTTTACTTCATGCGTCTTACCCAGGGTAGCAGTATTGCTACTTCCAGAGTGAGCGTTATAAGGTAACAGAGTTAAAGTTAAGCAGGGCGGATCAGGCTTTTGCCTGATCCGTCCTGCTTGTTATTATAGCTCTCCTGATGAAAATGTAGAACTGTAGAAAAGGCCCGACGGGGTCAGGCCTGTTCTTGTCATAAAATTATGGAGTCAAGGTAGGTAGAGTAGAATTAGAGAACTGCTTCCAGCTCTTTTTTCCTCTTCCTGACCTGGAGACGAACATTACCAAGGCTTGAATTGCTTGCAGCAACCACAGCGAGAATTGCATCTTCACCAATAGCTGTCATAACAATAACACCATCGGAATATTCCATCATGGCCTGAGTAAGTGCGCCAACACCAAGCTCTTTACCAACGCTTTCAGCAGATCCAAGACCGGTTGAAACCATTGCTCCAATAGCGTCAACGTCTGCACCTGCGCCAGCCACAGCATCGATCACGAAACCATCGCGTCCAACACAAACTGCTGCATCAATTCCTTCAACCTGCACAAGTGCAGCAAGAATCTGATTACTGTTCATAACATATCCTTTCCAGTTTGAGACATCTATACTTATACCATCACAACTCGCTTGCAGCAAGATACGAGGATTTCTCTGCAGTCAGGTACAGAATACTGCCCAGACAGTACCGGGAATCCCAGCTATTTCAGTGCCAGCATCGCTGACTCAATCTTCCCTTCGTTCAAAAATACAATAGCGAACCGTAATTTTGCAATCTCCCGGCTATCCGGATTTTTCTTTTCCAGTTGCTGAATCCTTCGGAGAGCGGCCATTTTCAGAGCATCGATCTGGCTATTCACAGTAGTTGCATTTTCAATCAGAGATCTGGATTGCTCATTGGATGCCGTACTTACCTTCTCTGATAATTCAGGGGCGGTTACCTCCTGAATTGTTTCAGAAGGCTGTTCTTCAACAATCGGTGTTTCATTTTCATTCTCATTCTCTTGGGCTGGTTCGACTGAATCATCAGTGTCAGCAGTTTCTTTTTCAGATCTTTCCTGTTCTCTTTTTGCCTCAAGAGCTCTCTGAAAAATCAATTCATCGGATTCTTCCGGATCTTCATTATCTTCAATATCCACCACGATGTAGGGGGAGAGAGGGTCCTGCTTAACCTTATCTTCCTCTTTGTCTTTGTCCCTGTTCTCTTCTATATCTCCATCTGTGCTTCCATTTGTATCTGCATCTGTATCTGTATCTGTGTCAGAAAAACCAGTAGACGAGGTATCCAGGGTTATTCGAGCTGGATCTCTGAGGTTCATGGAATTCAGCAGACCGGCAACTTTTTCAATTGAAATCCCGCCCTTTGAGGGTGATGCAAGAAGATTTGCCAGAACGGCTCTTCCTGCAGCCTTCAGGGTTCGAATATTCTGAGTGATCTCCTCAGCGATGTAATTAATAATTTCTGAGCCTGGACCGAACCCTGTGTTCTCAAACATTCGTGTAAGAACGTCAACACGGCCCTTTATATCCATCGACTTCAGTTCCACGGAAATGCCGGAGGATATCCGGGAGAAGAACGTGCTGTCGAAATCCTGCATATTTTCAACTTCAGAATTTGAACAGAGAACAATGGCACTTCTGCCGTGGGGCATTCTGTTGAAGACCGAGCAGAGGAAGTGCTGGAAATCTATGTCACCCTGTACGAACTGCAGATCATCAAGAAGAAGAAAATTATAGCTGGTTATCCAGGAAAGCAACTGGCTTTCCTTGTGAATTCTCACGCAGTACCTGTAGCCCATCTTCAGATCATTGAGGTTCAGAAAAAGAGTGTTCTGTCTGGATGCTGATGCTATTGCAGAGAGTAGGTGTGTTTTTCCCTGTCCGGTTCCGGCATGGAATAGAATGGGAGAAATGCTTTTCCATATTCTTGGAATAAGGGCAACAGTACGAGCCAGCTCAACCGCATATGAATTCTCGTCGGTTACCACATAGTTGCTGAACGAACGCTCTGTGGGAGGAGTGTAGGCAAGAAGATCGGTGAAACGGTCTTTGTTGTCAGGGTGATCTCCGGGGAAAGCGGGAATGGCTTCCACGCCACCCTGATATTTTGCAAAGATACAAATTTCACGTGCTGTTGCTTCTGAGACATAACCGGAATCCGCGCACATCTGCATGAACTCCACAAAATGGAGTCTTCTCTTGCTATCAGGAGTGTTTAGTTCATTACTCATTAAGAATTTCCAATCCACTGGCCTGAAGAGCTCGAAGGAACTTGCCAAGTTCTATGTTCAAGACTCCCATTCTAGTGGTAATGGGAACAAAAATAACAACTGTTTGAGTATCACTGAGCCCGGATATGGCCAGAGTATGTTCCGAATCTTCAATAAATATTTTCCCTATGGTTCTCTCCGGATAGTCTCGTACAAGACTCTGAACAGCTTTAAGAATTGGTGCCACTTTTTCAACAAATTCCATCTCAGCCAGGGATTCGGCAATGATATGACCTTTTGAATTAACAAGATAAGCTATTTCAATTATAGAAGAATCCACCATGACAGACTGAGGTATAGCTACAGGTTTAGGAGTCGTCACAGCTACCTCTGCGGCTTTCTCAGCTGCTACCTTTGCTTCCCGTTCTCTTGCTGCCCGTTCCTCTTCTTCTTTCAGCTCTTTTGCGGCCTGTTCCTCTTCCTCTTTCAGTTTTTTTCTTTCATCTCTTTCTTTCAAAGCCCACATGAGGGTATTCTGAAGATCCTGCTCAATAGATTTTTCATCAGTCTTGCTGCTTGAGTCAAAAACAAAGTCACCCTCGACCCAGTCAATTACTGCTACGAGTACTTCCTTGCCTGTTGTTTCCCCCAGTACCGCATGAATAAGTTTTCCTTTGACATAAAAGAATTCTGCTGTTTCACCGGCCTTCTCGAGGACCAGTTTACCGCTAAGATGATTGGTTCCCGGTAATTGCAGCAACGCTACAACTCCGAACTCACTTAAACTACCATTAAAGGCCATGTATAATCAGGCTCCTTTCCAAGATCAGTCCAGTTGGAAGTTTCTGATAACTTCCTTACTGATCAATTGCAGTGTTCTCATAACACCCATTCCTGATGTGGCCACCGATTCTGTAACAAGAAGATCATCGGAAAGCTCAAGCACCTCTTCTATCTTTCCCAGTGGTATGATTTCGTCATAATCACGCTTGTTGTATTGCAGAACGATAGGAAAAGATTCAAGATCAACTCCAAAACTATCCAGATTTGCTATCATCCTCTTGTACATTTCTATGTTATCATCAAGTCTGTCTATATGCGAATCAGCAACAAATACTATCCCATCAGCACCTTCCAGAATTATGCGTCTGCTTGCTTCATAGAAGACCTGTCCAGGTATGGTGTAGAGGTGAATTTTCAGAGAGAATCCCTGAACGGAGCCAAGGGAAACCGGGAAAAAATCAAAGAACAAGGTTCTTTCTTCCTCAGTGTCAAGAATTATCATGTCACCTTTGTACTTGTCGAAGATTTTTTTATGAATGAAAAGCAGGTTGGTTGTTTTTCCACTCATACCAGGGCCGAAATAGACAATCTTAAACACAAGTTGCTTTTTATTCAGGTCAAGGTGAGGCATCCTCTTCCTCTCCGATTACAAAAATCCGATCTATCAAATTAAGTGCGTATTCCTTGAAATCGGGTATGGAAATGTCTTGAATGGCATCCTTCTGATCTTTTCTGTTCCTGTTTATCAATTGGACAAGAGCAGGGCTGCTCTTCTTTGCCGCAAGTCTTACGCGACCTATCCTGGAATAGTCTTCAAAAACAATAACCATCATCGACTTTTCTCCTATAAGAGAAATGTGGATATGTCTCTTTTCTCCCTGCTGAAGAA
>JAOZRM010000343.1 GCA_029940175.1 Candidatus Sabulitectum sp.
GAATCTCCCACCTGAGGATTAGCAGGTGGCCCAAGAGGTACTCCAGGGTTCTCAAGGTGAACAGCAGGTCTTAGTTCGCCAGGTGGCGGAATCTGAAGATCATGCCGAAAATCAGCAGTCTCCCCCGCCAAAGCCGAACCCGAAAATAAGACAAGTGCAAAAAACAGAATAAACCAGTCTTTTGTATTGCGTAACATTAGACTCCTCCCTCAAGTCAAACAATGAAATACTCGCAACCGGCAAAAATATAGTTTTAGACACGGAAAAATCAAAATTCGTACTTGACATCTATACGATCTCCAAAGATATGTTTTAGGCAGAAGACAATTTCGTTTACACTATTCAAGGAAGATAACATGCAAAAGATGAGCAGATTCAAATTTGCAATGGCCAGCAGCAATAGTATTGAACTGACAAAAAGACATTTCGGGGATTCTGAAATATTTGTTCTTGGAGAGATCAGCGAGGATGGGACATCAGATATCACAAAGAAGATCAAGAACGAATTCAAGAATGTTGATGAAACCACATCTCATGGTTCAACGGAGAAACGACAATCAATCATTTCCTATCTGGGGAAGGACATTGATTTCATAATCGCAGGTCAGATGAGTCCTAATTTTAAGAAAATCAACATGAAAACAAAGGTATGCCCCATCGTATCTGAGATCACAGATATAGAGCAATTGCTGACTTATCTGAAAAACAACTTTGATGTTCTACGGCAGATCAAGAAAGTAAAAGAAGAAGACGGAACCCCTGATATTCTCAGAATAGGCAACTCACCAGTTTAATTATTGTGATGTTACTTCCATTATTAGACCTTTTTTCGGAATCAGTACTTCCTTATTTCGACTAAATTCTATTCTTTCCAAATTACAGGTGCAAGAAGTGGTCGCATTTCGCGACCACCTCTTTGCCAATTACCATGCAAATTGCAAACAGCTCTTTCTGATTTACATGGTTCTGTATAAAATATCTTCTGTCAGCTTAGGTTAACTTAGTGAACCAGGCTCTCCAGGTAATCCAGCCAGCTGTCCATGCCGTCTCCTGTGAGAGCGGAAAGCTCGAAGGTCCTGCCGTTGGGATGAATCTTGTTCAGGGAATCTCTGTATTTGTCCATATCAACACTGAGATGTTCAAGAAGATCGTTCTTGGTTATTACACTGGCAGTTGCATCATGGAATATTACCGGGTACTTCAGAGGTTTGTCTTCACCCTCTGTAACTGAAAGCAAGGCTATCTTGATGTTTTCTCCCAAGTCGAAGGCTGCCGGGCAGACCAGATTACCTACATTCTCTATGAAAAGAAGCTCGGTGTCATCTTCCAGAACCTGCTGGAACGTCTCTCCAACCTGTTCAGCATTAAGGTGACATGAACTGCCAGTCTCTATCTGAACAACAGGGGCACCTTTGCTCTGAAGTCTTACTGCATCGTTATCTGTCTGCTGATCTCCAGCGATTACAGCACACTTTACTCTGCCCTTAAGTCCTTCCAGGGTTTTCTCAAGAAGATATGTCTTTCCTGAACCGGGAGATGAGATAAAGTTTATGGCAACGCAGTTCCGCTCTTTCAGGAAAGTTCTGTTTTTCTCTGCAAACTCATCGTTTCTGGCAAGCACACGGGACTCAAGAATGATCTCACGGGTGGGTTTCTCAGAATGTTCATGGTCGTGATCATGGATGTGAGAATGATCGTGATCGTGATCGTGATCATGATGATGATGATGATCATCATCCTGTTTCTCTCCAGTCAGATGAACATGAATGTGAATTCCGTTCTTCTGTAAATCTATAGTCT
>JAOZRM010000344.1 GCA_029940175.1 Candidatus Sabulitectum sp.
ACCCGGCAGGACTAACTTCAGAGCAGATAGTTGACTACTGGGCAAAACTCGTTGGTCAATTCCCCATTATCAGCATTGAAGACGGTCTGGCAGAGGATGACTGGAACGGATGGCAGCAGATGATGAACAAGCTTGGAAACTTGATTCATATCGTTGGTGATGATCTTTTCGTAACCAATGTTGAAAGGCTTAAAAGAGGAATTGAGATTGGCGCGGCAAATGCCATTCTGATCAAGCTGAATCAGATCGGAACTGTTTCCGAAACCCTTCATGCAATCGACACCGCCCATCGCAGTGGAATGACAGCAGTGATAAGCCACCGAAGCGGGGAAACTGAAGACACTTTCATCTCCGACCTTTCAGTTGCCAGGAATACAGGATTCATTAAAACCGGCTCAGCCTGTCGTACGGACAGAACGGCAAAGTACAACCAGCTGCTGCGTATTGAAGAGGCCCTTGAGTCAAGCGCGGAATATGCTGGAATGAGCATTATTAAAAGGTAGCCGGATGTACAGAAAACCACCGCCTGCGGAAAGCAGCAGAACCAGATTGTTAACTGCGCTGCTTCTAACGGCGGTTTTTCTGGTCACAGGGGCCATACTGTTGTTCAACAGAAACGGCTTCATGGCCATTACTGAGATCCAGGAAGATGTCCACAGGGTAACTACCACCAACAGGCTGGTCGAATCCGAGATAGATTCACTCAATCAGGTGATCTTTCTACTGGAAAACGATTCATTGTATATGGAAAAACGGGTGAGAGAAATTCTGGGATGGGGTTACGAGGACGAGACTATTATCCGATTCATGGAGCCGGGAACTGAATAAATCACTGTTTCTCCCTGCGGTTTCTTTACTGCCTTTGCTGGTTCTTCTGCTGGTGCTCGGTGGTGACATCCCCGACCCTGACCGAAACGCTCATGACATGTGGGCAAATCAGCTTGTAAACACAGGCAAGCTTATTATTTCTCCCGATGGTACTTTCGATAACTGGCAGCATTACTATCCCAACACAGTACCCAAGCCCCTTGAGTTTCTCATTGGTTTCGTCCGTTATCCAGGTGGAATCCTTTACCATTCAGTGATCACATTTCTCACAGCACTATTTGTTATTGCAGCTGTCTGGAATTCCGCAGGTCGAGGAAGAACCGGTCTGGAAGCTGCCCTTTTTCTAGGGCTCAACCCTGTTTTTATCTTTCTTTGTGTAAGAGGGAATCCAGCTGTCCCCTTCCTTGGTGCAATGTTTCTTCTGCAGTCTGCAAGGGGTTCGAATGCCGGTGCCGTCCTTGCTGCTCTTGCAAGGCCGGAGGGATTTCTCTACGGCGGGTATCATTGTGTAAGAAACAGGAAGTGGAAACTTCTTGCTCTTCTGGGGATTGCAGGTTTGATCTGGCTGTCATTCCACAAAATAGCGTGTGGTTCTTTCACATGGGCAGCAGATGAAGTCAAGTTCTCGGTGGCTGCAATGGATTATCCCACAGCTAATCCTGTAACATTCTTTCCCTGGTCGGGATTGCGCTCTATTCTGATTCTGGGAGCCCCTGCTGCTGCTGTTCTATTCCTGACTTTCAGAAGATGGAAGTTGTCCGTGCCGTTTTCTGCAAACTTTCTCTTACTGGCTGTATCACTGGGAATGGGTTCGCTGGTTCTGCCCAGATACATAGACCAGCTCTTCCTTCTGGCTACGCCATTCATTTTCAGGGAGATCAAGAATCTCTTCCCGGGTCGTATTCGTACTTATGTTGTAATTGCTACAATTCTGATTCCCTCTTTCCAGTGGATATCCACTGT